>CAZBZA010000136.1:5190-7989 GCA_964495865.1 uncultured Lentimicrobiaceae bacterium | reverse complement strand
CGATTTAAGCACATTGTTTATGCATGAATATAGCGGATATCTGCCATTTAAAGTGAAACGCCTTGGGATGCAGGATGGCAGTTTTACGGTATCTATAATACCGATAGGAAATGCAATTGCGGAAATCGGCGGACCTAAAACACTTGGCGGAATAAGCCTGCTCGGTGAACAGCTTGATTCAATTCCCTATCAGCTCAGCCTTTTTCTGCAGGATGGCGACACAATACAGTATATTCTTCAGCTCGATAATGGTTCGTTTGTAACTTCTGATACCGTAACCCGGATTTATGGATATCCGCTTACTGTTTTTAACGATAATTTCGAAAACAGTCTGCAATGGACCGGCTCGTGGGCGCTTACTCCAGTTCAGTACTTTTCGCCGCCCTCCTCCATGACCGATTCCCCTTCCGGTAACTATGCACCAGGAAGCACCAAAACTATAACAATGGCCCAAGAAGTTTATCTGCCCGATGAACTGCTGGCAATGGTTGAGTTCAAGGCTAAATGGACACTTGAAGACGATTTCGATTATGTACAATTTAGTATTTCGACAAACGACGGCAGCACCTGGACACCTTTAAAAGGGAAATTCACGAATCCCGGATCCGAGTATCAGATTCTGGGCAGCCCGCTTTACGATGGGAAAAAAGGCGACTGGGTGCGCGAAAACATTTCACTCAATGACTACATGGGCGAAAACATCAAACTTCGTTTCAGGCTAAAAACAGACAGCAATACCGAGTTTGACGGATTTTATTTCGACGACTTCAAAATCAGCACATTAATAGATTTCACGTCTATTGAAGAAAGCAAATCAGAACAGCCATTTTTAGGAAATCCTTTCCCAAATCCGGCTGACAAATCGTTCAAAATTAGCTACTCGCTTACTCAGCAATCAGTAAAAAACACCGAACTTACAATTACTTCCCCGAGCGGAACAATAGTTTCGCGCAACAAGCTTATGGGCGAAAGCGGTAACCTGGAAATAAACGTGAGTAACCTGAGTCCCGGTATCTATTTTGTAAGCCTGAAATCAGCAGCTATTCATTCCCCTGTGCGTAAACTGGTGGTCAGGTAATAAGAGATTAAGCCATTCGGAGATATTGCTTTCGTTAAAGAAGAATTTGCTGCAACCTTTTGTCGCCCGAACCTGACTGAAGTTAAGAAGATAAAACGTACTTTTGCACCTCTTTATCAACACAAAAATTGTAAGTGGAACAAGGCAAAGTATATCCTTTATTCGAAAAATTAGTCAGCCGCGATTTCAAGGAACAAAAACTTGGGCAACGGGCCCGCGTTATCTGGTTTACAGGCCTTCCTTGTTCGGGCAAAACTACACTGGCCCTGGCGCTTGAAAAAGAGCTTTTTGCGCAGGGCTACCTTTGCCAGGTTCTGGATGGCGACAATGTTCGCTGCGGCATTAATAACAACCTGGGATTCAGCAATGAAGACCGATTGGAAAACATCCGCCGTATCGCTGAAATTTCAAAGTTGTTTCTTTCGGCAGGAGTAATTACAATAAATGCATTTGTAAGCCCTACCAACGAAATCCGCGATCTGGCCAGGGGAATCATAGGCGAAAACGACTTTATCGAAATTTTTCTTAATCCAACGCTGGATTCCTGCGAGCAACGCGATGTAAAAGGGATGTATAAAAAAGCCCGTGCCGGTCAAATTGCTGATTTCACGGGTATAAATGCACCTTTCGAAACACCTGATCATCCAAATCTCGAAATACATACCGATACCGAAAACATACAAACCTCGCTTCAGCAGATACTTGATAACATACTGCCTGTCATATCGTTAAACAATAAATAATATCACCCGGCTTTTATTGCCTGGCACCAATATTTCAAAAGCATGACCAACTACAATCTTTCACACCTTGATGAACTCGAAAGCGAATCTATTTTTGTGATCCGCGAAGTAGCCGCCCAATTTGAGCGTCCTGCCATTCTATTTTCGGGAGGCAAGGACAGTATTGTAATGACATACCTGGCCCGGAAGGCTTTCTGGCCGGCAAAAATTCCTTTTCCGTTGTTGCACGTTGATACAGGGCATAATTTCCAGGAAACCATCGATTACCGCGATATCCTTGTGAAAGAGCTTGGTGTACAGCTTATTGTAGGTTCCGTGCAGGAATCAATTGATACCGGTCGTGTTGTTGAAGAAAAAGGATACAGCGCCAGCCGCAACCTGCTGCAAACTGTTACTTTGCTCGATACCATCGAAAAATACAAGTTCGACGCCTGTATGGGTGGCGGACGGCGCGATGAGGAAAAAGCCCGTGCCAAAGAACGTTTCTTCTCGCACCGCGATGAATTCGGACAATGGGACCCCAAAAACCAACGTCCAGAGTTATGGAACCTCTTCAACGGAAGGAAACATATTGGCGAACATTTCAGGGTATTCCCCATCAGTAACTGGACCGAAATGGACGTTTGGCAATATATCTACAAGGAAAATATTCCTTTGCCAAGCATTTATTTTACGCATGAGCGCGAAGCTTTCCTTCGCGATGGTGTTTGGCTGGCAAATGCACCCTATATGAAACTGAAACCCAACGAAAAAATAGAAACAAAAGTGGTTCGCTGCCGCACTATCGGCGATGTTTCATGCACCGGGCTCAATCTTTCAACCGCAAACACGCTGGAGGAAATTATAGCCGAAATAGCAGCTACACGCGTTACCGAGCGTGGCAGCCGTGCCGATGATTTGCGTAGCGAAGCGGCAATGGAAGACAGGAAAAAGGAAGGATATTTTTAGGATACAGAGAGTAGGGACATAGAGAAAAGG
>CAZBZA010000136.1:0-5090 GCA_964495865.1 uncultured Lentimicrobiaceae bacterium | reverse complement strand
GCGACAGGAAGAGATATACTTCAAGCGTTAAAGAAGGTTTTGCAGATTATCTGACTACAAAAAAGTGTAATTACTGAAAAATAATAATAATGACAGAGTTTTCATCAAAGGGATATCTGAATATGGAGCTGTTGCGATTTACAACAGCCGGAAGTGTTGACGATGGCAAGAGCACACTTATAGGGAGGCTTTTGTACGACAGCAAATCCATTTTTGAAGATCAGCTTGAAGCTGTGAAACGAGCAAGTATTCAGCGTGGTAACGAGCACATAAACCTGGCTCTTGTTACTGACGGACTTCGTGCCGAGCGCGAACAGGGAATCACTATTGATGTTGCATACCGCTATTTTGCAACGCCAAAACGGAAGTTCATTATTGCTGATACTCCCGGCCATATTCAGTACACCCGTAATATGGTTACGGGCGCGTCCACAGCCAATGCAGCTCTAATTATTATTGATGCCCGTAATGGTGTTACCGAGCAAACTTACAGGCACACTTACATTGCTTCATTGTTACAGATTCCTCATATCATTATCTGTGTTAACAAAATGGATCTTGTAGGATACAGCCAGGAAGTGTATGAAGAAATTCATGAAAAATTCATTGCTTTCGCGCTGAAACTCGGCGTTAAAGATTTCCGGTTTGTGCCAATAAGTGCGCTGCATGGTGATAATGTGGTTGAACCATCGACAAATATGAGCTGGTACGATAACGGTACTCTGCTTCAGGTTCTCGAAACCCTTCCTATCGATCACGATTATAACCTTACAGATCCTCGTTTCCCGGTTCAGTATGTAGTAAGGCCAATTTCGGACGAATACCACGATTACAGGGGATATGCCGGACGTGTAGATGGCGGAATTTTTAAACCCGGCGATAAGGTAATGATACTTCCAGGCGGATATCATTCAACAATAAAATCTATTGAGATACAGGATAAACAAGTAGATCAGGCTTTCCCGCCCATGTCGGTTACCATGCAGCTGAATGACGATATCGATATCAGCCGCGGCGATATGATTGTAACGGAAGATAACCGTCCGCAGGTAAGCCAGGATATTACCATGATGGTATGCTGGATGAGTACACGCCCGCTGCAGGTCGACGGGAAATATGCGCTCAAACATACTACAAAGGACGTTCGTTGCCTGGTAAAGGAAATTCACTATAAAGTTAATGTGAATACCATTACTGAAATTTTGGGCGATACCGATGTGAAAATGAATGATATAGCGCGTATAACCATACGCACTACCAAACCACTGCTTTTCGACTCATATCGCCAAAACCGTATTACTGGTGCTGTTATTTTAATTGACGAAGGAACCAATGAAACAGTTGGAGTTGGGATGATTGAGTAACAATTCCCTTCAGATAAGGACATCAAGAAACCATTCATAACCAGCCAAAACTTACGTCAAAAGGTCAGTTTTGGCTGGTTATAATTTTATAAAGAGATGATCCATTGTCAGTTCATTTTGAACATATTGCCTGGTATATTGATTATTTACCAAACCGTAAGTGGTTATAAACGTTACAAATACGCTTTTTTTCGTTTTACTGCTTTCACAAAAAGCATTTACTTTACCAGCTATTTCGTGAGCATATTTCTTATCAACAACAAATTCAGTCTTATAAAATTTCATCTCGCAAACATTTATAACATTATCATCTCTGTCGATGAGCAAATCAATCTGAGCACTGTTTGCTGTATTTTTTTCAATCCAACTTCCACTAACAGAATGGATTCCGGAAATTTTTAGCCCTTCTTTTATTTGTTCCAGATGCTTTATGCATATTGTTTCAAAACTAAATCCAGACCAGATTTTATACCCTGGTTGCCCGGATATTTTACTCCAGATACTGCTGTCCGAAGGTTGTGTATTTGCGATGTACTTGATATAAAACATTGAATATTCGTCCGTTAACCGGTACAATGCGTCATTTATTCCCTGATAAGGCAAATATTTCTCTATAAAGCCTGATTCTTCGAGTTCAAGAAGTGTTCTGGAAAGTGTACCGCCGGAATTTATTTTACTTTTTACTAAAATATCATTTCGGGTTAGTCCTTTCCTTACAGAAGCTAATGCCCTGATAATAGCCTCATGATTATCGTGCTGATCAAACAATGAAGCAAAAACATTATCAAACTCGGTTCTGAGAAAACCATCTTTAGCAAAGCATAACCGATCTATTGTTTGCGCCACACTCTCCCCGGGCACGACTTTTTCCAGGTAATGAGGTATTCCTCCCAGGGCCATATATAGTTGAAGTATATCGTATCGGGAAAGCTTAATACTATTGATTTTCAGTAAGTGTTCAGTTTCCTGCAAATTGAATGGTAGCAATTGAATTTTTTCCGTCAGCCTGTTATGAAGTCCGCCTTTACTCTTAATTATATTTTGAATCATGTAAGATGCTGCCGACCCGCAAATTACTACCACGAGATCATCTCTCTTTGAGGCAAAACTATTCCAGAAATTATCGAAAGCAGGTAGAAAGTTTGATTTTCGTGTGTCGAGCCAGGGAAATTCATCAATAAAAATGACCTTTTTCTTCTTCGATGCTAATGATTCAATATATTGGCCTAATAGATGAAATGCGTCAATCCAGTCAAGGGGTTTGGCAAATCCGCTTTTCAACAGCGAAAGGGTAAGATAAAAGTTCTTTAGTTGCTGCTTCATGGAACCCTTGTGAACTCCTGAAAATTCAAACTGAATCTCCTTTTTATACACATTTCTGATAAGAAAAGTTTTTCCAACCCTCCTCCGACCATAAACCGCAATAAGCTCCGGACGATTACTTTTTAAAGCATTCGCCAAAATCATAGTTTCTGAAATTCTACCTACCAGTTTCATACTAATATGTGTTTATATACAGCCAAAAGTAGTAATAAATTGTATACTTTGGCTACTTATAACAACATTTATTTTAAATAACCATCAGTATATGAATAAATTCCGGTATAATATTCAATATCTTTTTGTTTAAACCAAACACAGAATGCATCGTTACCTGATAATAAATTTCCCCGATAGCTTTTCGGATTCCCCTGATCGGAAGAAATACATTCCTGAAGAATACATGCTTGTATCCAGAAATTCCTGTCCTCGTTTACCACTTAGTAATAATCTGTCAACAGTTCGTCCTAGGGCATCTGAAATAACCAGTTCTGTTGAATTTATTCCGGAAGGAAGTACAAAATCAAATGAAATGCTGGTAGTTGCCGGGTTGGGCGAAACCCTTACTCCGAATTCCTCCGCTGGGTCATTACATCCGGCAGGAATAATAACACCCGGTTCAATTTCCAGGTTATTAAACCCATTTTGCAATGCCAATATCGCTGAGGGAGAAATGCAAAGTGTTGAACCTGCACGGGCTATTAATTTACCTCTTCCATTAACTGAAAGAGAACCACCATTTTCGATAATGAGCGTGGTTCCGCTCTCCAGCTCCACCAAACCACCATCCTCAATAACACAGGATGAACCTGGCTTCATTTTAAGCGTACTTGCATTTCTCAATACTATTTTTGAATCAGTTTCGAGGCGCATTTTAGCATCCGGTTCAATAGTAAAAACGGTGGGCGAAACAAAAATCATCCTGTTGTTAAACATAACAGGATCTGTCATTCTTGTGGCAGTTGTACCCTGGTCGAGGGTAATGGTTTTTCCGGCTTTCAGGTTAAGCGAATAACCTGAAGGCGACCAAACCGGGTTCAGCACAATTTCATCGGCACACCAGCGGATATCATTATTCACATCCACATCATCAAAACGGATTTGAACCTGCATAGTTCCATCCGGATTCTGATTGAGTATTTCGACTGATACCCCGTTTAAATATACTTTACGAATATTTTTAGCCCCTTCCACAGGTGTATCGTATCCAACCATATTCATTAAAGTGGCCGAAGCCGGATTGGAGTCTATTCCGATTTTATTGTTACCACTTAAAGTAAAAGCATTACGCGAATGTCCGTTGTTAAACATGTTTTTATGATAAATGCCATCAACATTCTCGATGTTGGTATAAAACTGATCGCTGTGATCAAGCACATCATCCTGGTTCCAATCAACCGCATAAAACTCCTGATCGCCCGAACCGGTGAGCGGATTTGCATTTTCGGGCAACCGGGTAAACGGATACATTGGCATGGAACTTATACAACTATTCGGAACAGCCGTTTCCTCAAATTCCTTATCATAAAATCCTTCGGCAGTAAGCGGCCGGAGATACATAGCGTACCCTTTAAAAACGTCATCAAAGGTTGTACCCTGCCGTGTTTCGCGATCAATCTGCATATAAGCGTACAATCCATAAACCGCGGGTTGAATACAACTGTTGCCGTCCTCATATAAAAAGCGGTCCCACTGGCATTGATTCATCGAAAATGTATTATGGTTTTCGAGCCATAAATATTCAGGATACTCGCTTTCGGGATTGGTATACGGAAGTTTTATACGTATGGCATCACCTGTTGTAACAAAATCGCGTAGCGTATATATGCCCGACTGCAATGGATTGACAGCTTCAAGGTCACCGTTTTTTTCCTCTGTATTTGATTCATTTCGTGCTGAGATTGAATAAATGTTCCCCGGGGCATTCCAGTCGAGCCGAAGCCTGTCCCATGCATTCCACGAAAGCAGCGACGAACCCGATAAACCCAGGTTACTCCAGCCACCGATGGCAGGAATCCAGTAATCGCCGCCGGTAAACCATCCACCTCCACCGCAGTGAAAATCGAGTCCTCCGTAAATAAGATGCGCATATTCATGAACCATAATCTGAGTAGGAACTTTGTCATGCGCTCCAAACCAGCTGTATGTATTCGCTTCGTTGCCAAACATTTTACCGGGCGAGAAATAGGAATAATTGCCAATTCCATTAAAAGCGCTGTTACGCCAGATAAAAACCACATGATCGTACTTCCGGGGATTTTCATCGCCTGGAGTAGCTTTAGGAAGCCCGTATTCATTATCCGGACATGTCCACAAATCAAAATCACTGATACTGTTCAAACCGTGTGCAGTAATGAAATTACCACCGGTTTTCTGATCTACCTGAGCCATAAGTTCCTGGTTGTC
>CAZBZA010000135.1:5416-8016 GCA_964495865.1 uncultured Lentimicrobiaceae bacterium | reverse complement strand
AAGTTTTTGTATTCATCAAACGTAAAATACTTCTCATCAATAGTTTTAAGCAAACAGAATTTCTCTGCACGGTCAAAGAATTTTGGTTCCGAAATCATTCCGTATTCAATAAATACTTTAATATCGTCCCATTTCTTTTCGAATTCTTCGCGGTTATTTTTAAAAATTTCTTCGAGCTTATCGGCCACTTTTTTCATGATATGGCCCGAAATTTTCTTCACATTCGAATCGCTTTGCAGGTAACTGCGCGATACATTAAGCGGAATATCAGGCGAATCGATAACTCCATGCAGCAAAGTAAGGAAATCAGGAACAATACCTTCGACTGAATCGGTAACAAAAACCTGGTTACAGTACAACTGTATTTTATCGCGCTGAACTTCGAAATTCTTTTTCACTTTAGGGAAAAACAATATCCCGGTAAGGTTGAAAGGATAATCCACATTGAGGTGAATGGTAAACAAAGGATCATCAAAAGTCATTGGATACAATTCGCGGTAGAAGCTTTTGTAATCCTCATCTTTTAATTCCGATGGCTTTTGTTTCCATAACGGATTGGGATTGTTTATGATACGTGGTTTCTCGACTTCAATTTCTTTAGGCTCACCTTTTTCGTCCTTTTCAGTTTCCGATTTCTCCCATGTTTTTTCATTCCCAAAACGAATAGCCACAGGCAGAAATTTGCAGTATTTATTCAGTAATTCCAGGATGCGTGATTCTTCGAGAAACTCTTTTGACTCTTCATTAATATGAAGCACTATTTCGGTTCCGCGGTCGGATTTCTCCGTTTCACTGATTGTATATTCAGGTGAACCGTCGCATTCCCAGCGCACAGCTTTTGATCCGGCACCTTTTTTATACGTTTTGGTTTTAATTTCTACCTGGTCCGAAACCATAAAAGAAGAGTAGAAACCAAGTCCGAAATGTCCGATTAAACCAGCTTGTTCGGTCTCTGATTTATTTTTAAATTTCTTTACAAATTCTTCGGCTCCCGAAAAAGCAATCTGGTTTATGTATTTGTCGATTTCTTCGGCCGTCATTCCAATACCGCGATCTTTAATAGTCAGCGTTTTAGCTTCTTTATCAAGCAAAATCTCAATAGTAAGATCGCCAAGTTCGTCCTTCATTTTATCGAGCGACGACAGTGTTTTTAATTTAGTTGTGGCATCAACCGCATTCGAAACGAGTTCGCGCAGGAATATTTCGTGGTCCGAATACAGGAATTTTTTAATGATGGGGAAAATGTTCTCAGTCTGTACGTTGATTTTTCCGGTTTGCATAGTAATTTAATTTTTATAATTTCTGCCTGTATTCATCAAAGCATGTGCCATGGGGTTGTGACTGTCAATTTGGCATCTTATGAACAGGGTTTGGGTTTTAGGATTTAGGGGTTTGGGAATTTGCGATCTTTAGAGATTTACGAAGCTAAAAGTATGAAGGATAAAATACTGATGATCTAAAAATATATGAAGAAAATTTTACTTACTTTAGCCGCACAAGCTTTTTATTTTCTACCTTCGCCCTATTAAGTGAAACACTGAAAATAAAAATTATTAAATTTCAATAGCTTCATAACCAGTACATTAACTAAAATCAAAATATATGAATCAGATAGAATGGGGAAGCCTGCCTTTTGGTTATCAGAAAACAAATTTTAATGTCCGTTCGTATTTCCGCGAAGGCGAATGGGGAAAAATAGAAGTCTCCGATTCTGAATACCTTTCGGTACACATGGCAGCAACCGGTCTGCATTATGGTCAGCAGGCTTTTGAAGGATTAAAAGCATACATGGGCAAGGATGGCAAAGTAAGGTTGTTCCGATGGGAGGAGAATGCAAAGCGTATGCAGGCTTCGGCAAACGGAATTATGATGGCTGTGCCGCCGATGGAACTTTTTAAAGAGGCTATTTTAACCGCAGTCCGTTTAAACAGGGAGTTTATTCCGCCTCACGGAACTGGTGCTTCCTTATATATACGGCCGTTGTTGTTTGGTTCAGGACCAAGGGTAGGAGTGAAGCCAGCCGACGAATATATGCTTGTTGTTTTTGTAACTCCTGTTGGACCTTATTTTAAAGAAGGTTTTAATCCGGTAAGCATAATGGTTTCGCGCGAATACGACCGTGCAGCCCCAAAAGGAACCGGCCGTTATAAAGTTGGTGGCAACTACGCAGCCAGTCTTTCTGTTGGCGAAATGGCGCACAAGGATGGTTTTGCATCTGTTTTGTTCCTCGATGCCCGCGAAAAAAAGTACATTGACGAAGCAGGTCCTGCCAATTTCTTTGCCATAAAAGGAGATACTTATATTACTCCTCTTTCGGAATCCATTCTTCCATCCATCACCAATATGAGCCTTATGACACTGGCTGAAGATATGGGATTGAAAGTAGAAAGAAGAAAAGTTGCCCTTGAAGAATTATCAGAGTTCGACGAAGTAGGCGCTTGTGGAACCGCTGCAGTAATTTCACCTATCCGCCGTATTGCTGATCCTGAAATGGGAACTGAATGGAATTTTTGCCTCGATGGTAAAGCCGGCGAAAAATCATCGCAATTGTATCATCGCCTTATTGATATTCAATACGGGGATGCTGAAGATAAATTTGG
>CAZBZA010000135.1:0-5316 GCA_964495865.1 uncultured Lentimicrobiaceae bacterium | reverse complement strand
GCTGCATCCAGGTAAGTGAAAACATCTTTTGGCGAGTGATTCCGGTATTCTTTACTTCTGATTGTACCTAATCGTACAACTACTGCATTGAGGTCGGGGATGATAAATATATACTGACCCAGAATTCCCCGGGCATAAGCAACCTTATGGCCTTTGTGATTTAAAATCCAGAAATGATATCCATAATAATAACAGGGTTTATTGTCTTCGCCCGTAAGATAGAGAGCAGGGTTTGTTGCCTGCAAAATATAGGACTGAGAAACAATCTGCCTGTTATTGAATTGCCCGCTGTCGAGCACCATCTGACCAATTCGTGCAAAATCCCTGGCTGTGCTGTTAAAACAACAATATGCTTTTTCTATCCCGTCTTCCCTGTCGAGGCTCCACAAAGCCGGGTGCTCGGCACCCAGAGGTTTCCATAATTTTTCCGATGCATATTCCGAAACCGATTTACCGGAAGCACTGCCAACTATCATTCCAAGCAATTGAGTATCGCAGCTCTGGTATTCGAATTTTTTACCGGGTTCAGAAACTACTTTCAAATCAAGCATTTGGCTCGACAGATCGTTTCCATAATAAGCTTCGGTAGTAGGCGAAAAAAGACTTGAATATCCTTCGTCCCAATCCAGTCCTGAGCTCATAGTTAACAAATCTTTGATCCGAAGTGTAAATCCATTTGAATTTTTAAAACCAGGCAGGAAATCGGAAACCGGTTGTTCCAGACTTTTAATTTTACCTTCATCAAGCAGGCAGCCGATCAGAAGCGAAATAATACTTTTAGCTGCGGAAAAGGAATTGCTGCGTGTGGTATCGGTTGCGCCATCCCAATATTCTTCATAAACCAGTTTTTTATCGCGTATTACAACAAAAGCAGTTGTACCAAAAGTATCAAACACATGTGTGTATTTATCGCTGATTTTCTGCATGTTATACAGAGAATCCTTCTGCCACGGAATTGGCTGGTCGTTTTGAACTATCCGGTTATCAAAAATCTTATAATCATCAATATTTACATAACCATGCATGATTGCACGGCTATAATGACCGGGCATAAACACTGCTACTAAAAGCAGAAGTGCTAAAAGCAAAATCAGGATACGGCTGATTTTCTTACCCATAATTCTTTATAAAAGGTTGTTGCTTTGCAGAATAGATTCCATATCCATTTGCATTGATTGTGCTTCGAGTTTAGCTTTTTCGGCAAAATCTTCGCCTGCTGAAGCAAAGAGTATACTTCTCGAAGCATTTACGAGCAATCCGCAGTGATCGTTCAAACCGTATTTTGCAACGGCGTTAAGATCGCCACCTTGTGCGCCAACGCCCGGAACCAGCAGAAAATGGTCAGGAACTATTTTGCGGATTCCACCGAGCATCTCAGCTTTGGTGGCTCCAACAACGTACATCATATTATCGGCAGATCCCCATTTGGAAGTACGTTCGAGAACCCGTTCGAATAGACGTGTTTCTTCTGAATCAGCAAATAACTGGAAATCATCAGAGCCTTTGTTCGAGGTGAGCGCCAGCACAATGGCCCATTTGCCATCGAAAGCAAGAAACGGTTTTACTGAATCTTCGCCCATATAAGGCGCTACGGTAATGGCATCGAAACTGAATCCCGAGGCTTTTTTATCGAAAACCGAAATGGCATATTGAGTTGAAGTATTTCCAATATCGCCACGTTTCGCATCAGCAATGGTAAACACTTCGTTGCTGAATTGCCCGAGGTAGTTCATGGTTTTTTCGAGGCTGATCATGCCTTTAATGCCACGGCTTTCGTAAAAAGCCAGGTTAGGCTTATACGCGACCGCATATTGTATAGTGGCATCAATAATCTGTTTATTAAACTCAAAAACAGGATCTTCTGCATCAAGTAGGTGTTTTGGGATTTTATTCAAATCGCTGTCGAGGCCAACGCAGAGAAACGATTTTTTTTGCTGGATAAGATGGAAGAGATCGGTACGGTTCATTTAAAAGAATGTTTGTTTAGAAAGAGATAGTGTAATTTTATTGCAAAGGTTGCAGTAATTTTCACAAATGATTTCACAAATTAACGAAAAAAAACAGTGCTGAAATTCATTGAATCCAGCGAAATAAATAAAAGGCAATTGAAAAACCGGAATTCGAAATACGTAATAGCATTTAGGATAAAAAACTGAAAATGAATGGAATAAATTTTAAATTAATCAGTAGGATTGTTTTGAAATTTTACAAAACCAAAGATCTCAATCGTATTTCCATTAATCCTGAAAACTATAGTATACCCTTTGAATACTAAATCTCTGATGTTATTATCAGTGAAATAGATAGATTTTCGGTAACGGTATGGATTGGAAGGAATCTCTTTAATTCTGTTTAAAAGGTCAGAATTGAATTTTCGTGCTCTCCGTGGACTATTCCAGTGATATAAATTCCAGTTGATTGGCGAGTCTGTTGATAAAAGTATCTTTAAACAGGATTTTCATGTTTGCCGATACGTTTTTCGAGTTCAATTTCAGCCTCTTCAACGCCAAGAAACCTAGCTTCTCTGGAAATAATCTCGTTCAGTTCTTTTTCAAGATATTTCTGGTCATCGTTAAATGTTGAATTTTCGACGACAATTTCAATTTCATCCTTGCCGAATCTACTCAAAAGCCCGAGAACCTGATCGTAAATCTTATCATTAATTTTTAAAACGATTGTTTGCATTTAGCAGCCTGTTTTTACAAAGGTACAAAAATGGAAATTACGATACATTCCATACCAAGAGCAGAAAAAATTCTAAAAAAATCACAAATTTACTATTTCGACTCCCGGAATTAATCCGTCACTTCTTTTAGCCTTTCAGCATTTTCGGCTAATTGCAGCGCTTCAATAAAATCCTGAATTTCACCATCCATAAACACAGGCAGGTTGTACATGGTTAGATTGATGCGATGATCGGTTACACGGCTTTGCGGGTAGTTATAGGTGCGGATTTTTGCCGAGCGGTCGCCGGTGGAAACCATTGTTTTACGTTTTTTTGAAATTTCATCGAGGTATTTCTGGTATTCCATTTCAAAAATACGGGTGCGCAGCACGGTCATCGCCTTTTCGAAATTCTTCATCTGCGATTTTTCATCCTGAATGGCTACAACTATTCCTGTAGGTGCATGAGTAAGCCTTACAGCGGAATATGTTGTGTTAACACTCTGTCCGCCAGGGCCTGAAGAGCAATAAGTGTCCTTGCGTATATCGCTGGGTTTGATATCGACATCAAATTCGTCGGCTTCGGGCAGAATGGCAACAGTAGCAGCAGAAGTATGAATCCGGCCCTGTGTTTCGGTGTCGGGAACACGCTGTACTCGATGAACGCCCGATTCGTATTTCAGAAGTCCGTAAACGCCATCACCTTTTACTTCGAAAATAACCTCTTTAAATCCGCCCATGGTGCCTTCGGTCATGCTGACGGGTTCAATTTTCCAGTTTTTGCGTTCGCAGTAGCGGGTATACATGCGGTAAAGGTCGCCGGCAAAAATACTGGCTTCGTCGCCACCGGAACCAGCACGAATTTCGACAACTGCATTTTTTATGTCCTGAGGATCCGAAGGAATAAGCATAAGCCTGATTTCTTCTTCCAGTTTTGTGCGCTGATCGTTTAATGTGTCAATTTCGTCGCGGGCAAAATCACGCATATCCTCATCTTTCTCTTCTTCCAGGATAGAACGGCCAGCCTCAATGCCTTCCAGAATATTTTTATATCTTTTGTATCCTTCAATAATAGGTTGAAGTTCCTTGTAATCTTTGCTCAGTTTAATATATACTTTCATATCCTGAGTTACATCAGGATCGTTGATCTGCGTTTCAATGGTAAGGTATCGTTCGTTTATGGCTTCCAGCTTTTCTAACATACAATTATCTGATTTTTGCGGGTGCAAAGGTACAAGAAATCGGGCTTGGTTTGGTGCTCAAATAGAAGTAGATTTAAAATTGGCAGGAATCAGGTAATTATTTGTCAGGCAATGAGTAATAAGCTGTATTATTAGTAAAGCGGTGAAATGCCTGACGGATGAAATAGCCTGAACCGGAATCAGCTTTCAGTAAAGCTGAAACGTTAACACTAAATACTTTTTGTATTGAAAATGCAGGTATGTTTTCCGGATCTTAAAAAAATTACCTCATGCGTTTAAACCCACTTTCGATTTCGGCCGAAATCCTTTCAAAAACTTCATCGAAAGATCCGAGCCCATCGATTTTCGAAACGCCATGCAGTTGCTTGTACTTATCAATAACAGGAACTGTTTTGGTTTCGTGTTCCTGAAGTCGTTTTACGATTTTTGCGGTGCTGTTGTCGTATGGCATACAACCATCCGTTTTGCTACGTGCATCGAGGCGGCTTATAAGTTCGAGCGTAGGGACTTCAATCTCAATGATTTGGGATATGGATGATCCGTGTTTTTTCAACAAACCATCAAGGATATAGGATTGAACAAGTGTTCTTGGGAAGCCTTTAAAGATAAACCCTTTGATATCTTTGCTGTCGGCCAGTTTCTTCTCAATCAGCTGAACCACAATTTCATCGGGAACCAGTTGACCGTTTTCGTAAAGTTCGGTTATTTTTTTACCTGTTTCCGAATTGCGTTTTATTTCCTGATCGAGCATAGGTCCGGTTGCCACATATTCGAGACCGAAATGCTTTGCCAACGCTTTGCCCTGCGAGCCACGGCCCGATCCCGGATAACCGAAAAGCACAATATTAAACAGGCTTTTACTCAGTTCGTTCCTGATTATTCCGGTGATTTGTTTATGGACTTTTTCGATACTCACCGTTCCATCCACTTCCTTATAAATACCTTTATCCTTATAAAATTGCAGAACAGGAAGCGTTTTTTCGTTGTATTCTTTCAATCGGTTCCTGATTACCTGTTCGTTGTCGTCACTTCGTCCCGAGGTGAGCCCGCGATTCATAAGCCGTTTTACGGATTCTTCTTCCGGTACATTAAGGCTGATCAGGCAATTTAACGATGTATGAAGTTTAATCATCAGTCCTTCAAGAATATACGCCTGAATATACGTTCGGGGAAAGCCATCAAACAGAAAGCCATTTGAGCCTGGATTGTCAGTAATTGTCTTTTCAATAATCTGAACAATAATTTCATCAGGAACCAATCCTCCTGAAGCGATTATACTCTGAGCTTCGAGGCCAAGTTTTGTTTTGCCGGCCATTTCGTGCCTCAGCAGGTCACCAGTTGAAATGTAAAACAGGTTGTATTTCTTCGTTAGGAATTCCGATTGGGTTCCTTTACCGGCTCCCGGAGGACCAAAAAGTGCGATGTTGAGCATAACGGAGTTTTAAAACTG
>CAZBZA010000134.1:0-8029 GCA_964495865.1 uncultured Lentimicrobiaceae bacterium | reverse complement strand
ATTGTACCTCATCATGAAAGGTGTAACCTGCATCCAAATTCAGGCTGATGGTTCCGGGTTGTGCATACAGGGCAACTGAGCACAAAACAATGCTGGCAATGAGTAAAAGTTTTTTCATACTATTTGTTTTTGTTAATTTGGTTGGGTTTATTTTTTTCAGGGAACTTAAAAGCATTCTTTTATTTGATTTATCCCAGCAATTATTCATTTGTTGGCGGATCTGCACCTAAACCGATAGGTATTTTCATGTAAAAATTGAGGGAAGAGTTTTTCATGGTTGCATCCGGGGTGAGGCTTACATTCACCAGGCCATAATAGTAACTTACTCCTACGGCCATACTTTTTAGTTCTTTTTTGAATTTATATCCGGCTCCTCCTGTGAAACCGAAATCCAGTCGTGTATATTGATCTTTTACATCTTTAGTATAAGTCAGATCACCATCAAGAGTTGATGTTTCAAAAATATCCACAGCTTTGGTGCGAAGACCTGCCTGAGGTCCGGCCTCGATATACCAGCGGTTATTGAACCGGTGGTGATACATAATCGGAACATAGAAGCAATTGATTTTTTTTGTCATTGTACCATCCTGGTAAATGGAATCAAAATCGGCATTACCGATCGAATATACAGGCATTCCGGTAGCTCCGACATTCGATTTTACCAATACCCCGGTGCTTATAAATGAATTGTTTTTCACATTTACATGAAAATAAAACCCAAGGTTAAAATGGTTAAGCCCTTCGGAACCGGATATATCATTTAAATAAGTCCGATTCAATCCACCCACCATCCCAAATTCAATTTTAGGAGTATTCAAAGCTTCTCCAAAAACAAGAGAGATCAGGATCTGTGCTTTCGGGGTCAAAGAAAAAAGCAGGAAAAGACAGAGAAGACTAATTTTTAGCAGGTTTTTCATAAGTAGGGGTATGGTGTTTTACTTTTAATTTCAAGAAACTCTATAAGCCGGCTTTTCTCATAGGCCGGCTTTTAGAGTAATTCGTTTATTTCACTTCAACGATCAATTTTGGAATTCTTCCGTTGAATTTCGATTTGGCTTCGCTGCCAACTCTTTCTACCACCGGCGTAGCCAGGTCGATGCCAACATCAGCGGTTTCGTCAGCCGAGAAAATGCCGGGCTGTGTGCGTTCTATTCGTCCTTCGCCTACTTTTTTACCATCGATATAAATAGTACCTAAGCCTCCTTTTCCGGGTCCTCCTCCATCATAAGCAAAATCAAATTTAACGGTGTGTTTGCCAGGTGTGAGTTTTTGATTGGCAGAAACAGTAAAGCGCTGCATGCCCAGGAAATTATAGTCGTAGGCTGCTATTCCGTCTTTTACATAAAGTGCCCAGCCGCCAAAACGACCACCTTGTGCTATGATAATTCCGTTGGCTGTTTTACCAGCAGGTACTTCAATCTCAGCAGTTAAAATTATCGGCCTGTTTTTAATATTGATAAAAACATTTTCTGACATACCCACCATTCCTTCAGCCAGCGTAAGCGTTTTTCGGTCTCCCATAATATCCGGACGACCAACATTAGCGGCAATCATTCGTTCAAATGTGCGGTCATCAAGGGGTAATGCATGGTTCTTTTCTGCTTCTTTCATAAATAAATCCTGCAACTCTTTCAGTTTTCCAGGGTTCTTGGCGGCCAGATCGTTTGCCAGGCTGAAATCATCAGGAGTATAATAAAGTTCCCAGATATCTTCAGTCAACGCTCTTCTTGGTTTTGCTTCCCAAGGCGCCCTGTGGATGGTACGCGCATACCAGCCTTCATGGTAAATGGCCCGGTTACCGGTAATATCAAAATATTGAGTGGTATGTTTTTCTTTTGCAGAAGCATCGTTAAAAGAATAGACCATACTTGTTCCGTCCATTGGGCGCTGCTCAATACCATTTACTGTTTTTGGTTCAGGCAGACCGGCTGCTTCCAGGATAGTTGGCGCCACATCAATCACATGAGTAAATTGTGTGCGCAAGCCACCGTTGGCTTTTATCCCTTTAGGCCAGCGGATAGCCATGCCGACTTTGGTTCCGCCGTGATCCGAACCCATTTGCTTTGTCCATTGGAACGGAGTATCAAACATTACTGCCCAGCCGGCAGCCATATGTGGATAGGTTTCGGGACCGCCCCATTTGTCGTATTTTTTGAGCATATCCTCAACAGTTTCCTGTACCCCGTTGAAGTAGGTCATTTCGCTGTACATTCCGTTCGCACCTCCTTCGGCACTGGTACCATTATCGCCATACACAAAAATTACCATGGTATTGTCGGCTTGTCCTGATTCGTCAACGGCTTCCAGCAAGCGGCCTATTTCATGGTCAGTCATATCGAGAAAACCTGCAAACGTTTCAGCCTGGCGGGTAAACAGTTTCTTCTGATCAGGAGTGAGGCTTTCCCACTGCTGAATGGCTTCCGGTTTTGGAGCCAGTTTTGTGCCTGCAGGAACAACTCCCAATTTAATCTGGCGATCCAGAATTTGCTGACGCATAGCATCCCAACCCTCATCAAATTTGCCTTTCCATTTATCGATATAACTCTGTGGTACATGGTGAGGCGCGTGTGTGGCACCCGGGGCAAAGTACATAAAATAAGGTTTGTCGGGTGTCAAAGCCTTTTGATATTTCATCCAGGCTACAGCTTGATTGGTCATATCATTCATGAAATGGTAGTTGGGGTCTTCGGGCAATTCAACCACATGTGTGCCATCATAGACAAAAGGCGCCCACTGGTTGGTTTCTCCTCCGAAAAATCCATAAAACTTATCAAATCCCTGGCGATGTGGCCAGCGGTCCATGGGTCCGGAAACGCTGGTCTCCCAGGTTGCAGTTTCGTGCCACTTACCAAAGGCGCCGGTGCTGTAGCCGTTAAGGCGAAGTATTTCTGCAACAGGAGTAACATTTTGAGGAATTTCGCCGGTGTTGCCGGGGAAACCTGTAGCCATTTCCGTTATAAATCCCATGTTATTCACCTGGTGGTTACGCCCGCTTTTTATAGCTGCTCGTGTTGGAGAACAAACTGCTGTGGTGTGGAAATTGTTGTAATAAATACCCTCACTTGCAATACGGTCGAACGTTGGAGTGCTAACCGGGCCTCCAAAGTTACTTGTTCCGGCAAAGCCGAGGTCGTCGAGAAGTACCAGTATCACGTTGGGCGCTCCTTCCGGGGCTTTTACCTCGAAACGATCCGGCATTTTTGCATTACGGACATCCAGCTCAGTAAAAGTTGGATTAAGTGGTGCTTTAACAGGAAGCGAAGTACGGTCGAGCCCGTCGGTACCAACTTGCTGTTTTGCCTGCTGCTTGCATGAAAGGTTTACCAGGCTGAATGGTAAAGCAAATATGCACAGAATCAGTAAATTTTTAAAAGCGGTTTGTCTCATTGATTAATTAATTTTAAGTTAGTAATCCAGAATGTTGAATTAGTGAAAAGCCCCTGATCTATCCTTGTCTCCTTGTATGCAAAGATAAATCTGGAATAAACAAAATGAAATAGTTATCAATAGGTATATTCTTTTGTATGTAAACCACACCACCTGGCGTGGTCAATAAAGCGTTTCCGTCGGAAGTGTCAGGTTCCAGGTTCAATACCAAAGCACCAGATTTCGGGAGCAAAGATTAAACAGAGCAAATTAATCACATACTTCAAATAATTTACTCAGCCGTTTGCGCAACTTTGATCCTCCCGCTCTTTGCTGCTGCAACTAATGCCTGAAAATCCTTTTCAGTCTGATCGGCATAAGCAAAAGCAAAGTTGACCATGGCCTGATCCAGTTCATCGCTGTTGCCGGCATATCCTGAAATCATTGCGGCATCGCCCGATTTGGCATGAGCCAGTGCCAATGCCCAGGCGCAGAGTGAACTGTACTGTGTTATATTTTCAATTTTAACTTTATTGGGGTCAAATTCAACCCCACCTTTCATATCGCGCAATTGGCGCACATAAAAATGGAAGCCAGCCAGCTCGCCCCAACCCAGGAAAATATCCGGCGCAGCTTGAAGCAACCTCTGTCCAATCACCACCCTTTGACCCTGGTTAGCATAAATTGAGTTTTCAGCATAAGGCTCCAGCACGGATGGCTGTGCTTCCTTTATCTGGAGGAATAGCGGGTCATCGGAGTGATTTCCGGTTAGGAAAACCACCCAGCATCGGGTACCTACGCTTCCCACACCTACAACTTTTCGCACTACATCAGTGATATGGTAATTCTTAAGAAGTTTCTTTCGTTCATCAGCGAGTGAAAGAAAATATGATTCGAGAAATAATTTGAGGGCTTCTTCGATGGGTGTTCCGTCTTTGGTATGGGTTTCCCTTACAATAAAAGGCGCATTTTCGTGCAGGCGGTATTTTGCATCCACCAGGTCGGTAAGTTTGCCGAGCACCTGCATATGTGTCCGCTGACGGGCTTTACCCATAATTTTCAACGCGCCCTTTAGTGCCGTTCCGGTCAATGTTTTTAAGATGTCGGATTCCTTAATGGTGGCATACCACAGTTCGAGGTATCCCATAGTTGCATATTCATGCATTCTTTTGCGATAGGAACTTACGGCTGTTAAAACAGCCTTCTTACACAAACTCTTATTGGCTCCCAGGAATCGTCCCGAAGCAACAATACTTGCTACAAGCCTTTTCAGGTCCCACTCCCATGGTCCCGGCAATGTTTCATCAAAATCGTTGATGCCGAAAACCAGGTTGCGTTCAGCCGAAGCAAATACCCCGAAATTTGCCACATGCATATCCCCGCAAGCCTGTACCGTAATTCCTGTAGGTTTAGGACCTGCTGAAAGGTCGGCTGCCATTATTGCAGCTCCTCCGCGAAAAAATGCAAATGGTGAAGTAAGCATACGTGCATAGCGTATAGGTACCAGTTCTTCCAGGCGTGTTTTGCCCTGTGCTTCCAATATTGAAACCGGATCGGCACGTTTTGCTGATGGCTTATATTCTCCTTGTTTGATGCGTGGCAATTTTTCGCGTAACGCCTTACCAGCTGCCATGCGTTCTTCAATCGTTTTGGGTTTCGGTTGAAAGTGATTTATGATTTTGGGTTCCATGTTTCAACTGATTTTTTGCTTTTGAAGATGTTCAGGAAAAAGTACTTTGTGAATGGTGCTTAACAATTCAATTAATAACTGGGTTAAAATACCTGGTGTTATTTATACACAATACTTCGTTAGATTTTTATTTGCCGCGAAGGTGCAAAGCAATAAGTCGCAGATTATCAAAATATTAGTACGCGAAGCCGTGTATTTATATGGTATTAAGAATGACATTACTGAGAATTATTAACGGACTATTGTATACAAGAAAACGCAGCAATTACACAACTGATTTTCTACAGATTTTTACATTCAATGTTATTGATTATCAGCGTTTAACTTCATCACCTGTAACTGATGCTGTAAGGTAAACATGGGTTTCTGGTTTAGTTTGGCAATTCCGGTTTCAGGACGGTCGAGTGATATAATTAAGAACATGACTATGGCAAAAACAATTCCAAGCAGCAAGTTGATCCTGAAACTTCCTTTTCCAGATATCCCGAATTGATACCCCAGTGCCAGCATTGATAAGAATGCTATTAAAAATAGTACCCAGAGTATTGCGGCAGGGATACGATACTCAAGTGTCATCGTTATCCTCTGATTATAATTATCAATCAGATCATTTACAGATGAAATATAGAGTGCATAGTTTTCGGAACTCCGGTCCAACTCGCCTAGTTTCTCACTGTAATTCCAGAACCTGTCAAGTATCTGCTGTGAGCGCGTCATTGCTGTGCCGAGCTTTGATTGGTCTTTAGAAAGTTCAACACGAAGATCAACATATTCCACCAGTAGTTTCCTGGTTTCGGCACGGTAGGGTTCTGGTATTAATCCCGCCCGAAGGTAAGCTGTCCGGATATTAGTAACTTCATCCAGCAGCAATGCTTTACGTGCATCGTAGCGGTTAGCAGCAATCTGAAATGTGAAAGCAAGCATAAATGCCAAAAGGCCAAATGCCGCGCCTACTACAGCACCAACGGGGGTTTGCTGCATTTCTGCAGAGTTTTTACTGCGGTATTGCCCATAGCGCTGGCCGATAAATATAGGTACCAGCACAATAAGGAGCGGGATAAAGAACATCCCGGCTATTTCCAGAAAAAATTTCGTATTCATAATTTAGATGCGCTTTTAATTGTTCCTCAAAACAAGAAAAATACTGAATTTAGTTGATGTCAAAATTCCATTGTGCATTGGCAATACAAATCCCAAAATACAGGCTATAAACAAGTTAACAGGACTAAAGATTATGAATTTCAGCGATTTGGAATTAGGGTCTTGATTTTTTTACACCTAAGATTTGGTATTATAAATTTACAACAATACATCTTGATTGTCAATAGATCATCTTTTTTACTTAACCTCCTCAATTTCGTCCGGCCTCCAGGTTTTATCGAACCATGATTCCATTGGATAATAAAGCCGGAATACCAAATTCCAGCCTTTACCCGGAATTGTTTTAATCCAGTTGTTCTCCTTCCCCAGCGGGGCTTTTGGCCCAAACCAGGCATCTACTGAGCCATCCGGATTGACTAAAAGTTTCCTGCTGTTGCTAAAAACTGATGGCCATGCCTGATCGGTACTGATTATCATGCGCGTATGGTTGTCATATACAATTACCGACCAAAACTTGCTTGCAGGTATATCAGGTGGCAGGTGCAATTTGTAGTACCTGCTTCCGGCTAAGGGTTTGCCGTTGGCATCGAATGTAGCGATATATTGTAATTCATCTTCCATAAACCTTGATCTGATGACAAGTGGTTTATCCGTATTATAAATAATGAGTGCTTCCTCTATTTATAACAATATAAAATTACATCCATTTGTCAGCTCTGACAATAGTTATCAATGAGTATTTTAATACCTTTGACTGCTACTAAAGGTAATTCTTCCTATTTCACGTGATGATGACTGATCCCAAAAGTTACAATTTGTTTCACAAGTTTATAGAAACCTATGCCCCGTCCGGGTTCCACGGGATTGTTCGGGATGATACTCTGGTAGTGGAACTTGAGAACTATACCACGGAAAATAATCAGTTTTTCTTTGTTGGAGACCTGCTCCAGATGAAGATCAATTATACCAGTAAGAGAAGTATTGAAATGATCGGTATTATGCCGGATGACTTCACTCCCTATCATTTAAGGGAAGCTGTTCATCACGATGATGCGATAAGACATGGTAATGGCACTGCCCAATTGTTCAGGATGGCAACTGATCTTTTTATTCAAAGGAAAGGGACGCAACTGTTATCAACCGATTTAAGGTTTCGAAATCCTTTTGGATTGTATCCGGATTTACTTGTTCAGTGCTATTTATTCAATAT
Source organism: uncultured Lentimicrobiaceae bacterium (assembly GCA_964495865.1). Taxonomy (GTDB): domain Bacteria; phylum Bacteroidota; class Bacteroidia; order Bacteroidales; family UBA4417; genus UBA4417. The sequence continues at coordinate 662 of CAZBZA010000134.1, read as the reverse complement.
TGAATCCCAAATAAACACAGTTTATATTCTGCAAATACACACTGGTATTGAGCATGTTAAAAAGAGCAAGGCTCATTTTCATTATTACGTAGGAAACGATCTTTCCAATTTCAGATTTCCGGATGAGGAATTATTAAGGAAAGGCAATCCATTATCGGATCGTGAATTTGAGATTGTGAAGCTTATAGCAACCGGCCTGAGCAGTGAACAAATAGCTGAGAAGATATTCCTGAGCTTCCATACAATCAGTACACATCGCTCAAATATATTGAACAAGACAGGCTTTAATACTATCGCCGAGCTTATTATTGACTTCCAGAAGCAGGGATTGCTTTAGCTTTTTAGTGACGGGGTGACTTTGAGTCACCCCGTCACTAAAAAAAGCGCCAACCAGCGGGAGGAGGACTTTGAGTCACCCCGTCACTAAAAAGCACCAACCAGCTGGAGGGTGACTTTGAGTCACCCCGTCACTAAAAAGCGCCAACCAGCGGGAGGAAGACTTTGAGTCACCCTATCACTAAAAAGCACCAACCAGCTGGAGGAGAACTTTGAGTCACCCCGTCACTAAAAAGCGCCAACCAGCGGGAGGAGGACTTTGAGTCACCCCGTTACTAGACTCCTCGCCAAATAACTAACTAAAAACGAACAACTAAATATATGAG
>CAZBZA010000133.1:6090-8029 GCA_964495865.1 uncultured Lentimicrobiaceae bacterium | reverse complement strand
TACTGCCCCCCTACCTCAAAAAGTGCCTGTGTAATCTGCCCTAACGAGCAGTATTTTGCTGCTTCCATAAGGCTTTCGAAAAGGTTGCCGCTATGTAGGGCCGTTTCGCGAAGTTGTTGAATCCGGACTTTATTTTCGGCCTCCCATGTTTTATGAAGTTGTCCCAACATACTGATCTGGTATTCCTGTTCGGCTTTCGTTGCCCTGATTACCTGTTTAGGTATAATGGTGGGGGAGCCTTTGCTTGACAGAAAAGTGTTAACACCCATAATCGGCAGTTCGCCGGTATGTTTGAGGTGCTCGTAATACAGCGATTCTTCCTGAATTTTTCCGCGCTGGTACATGGTTTCCATTGCGCCCAGCACACCTCCACGCTCGGTAATGCGGTCGAATTCGGCCAGAACGGCTTCTTCAACCAGTTCGGTAAGTTCTTCGATTATAAAAGATCCCTGGAGCGGATTCTGGTTTTTGGTAAGTCCCAGTTCGTTGTTAATAATCATTTGTATGGCAATGGCACGGCGAACAGATTCTTCGGTAGGCGTAGTAATTGCTTCATCGTAAGCATTGGTATGCAGCGAGTTACAATTATCGTAAACGGCATATAAAGCCTGCAGCGTTGTGCGGATATCGTTAAAATCAATTTCCTGCGCATGAAGCGATCGCCCGGAAGTCTGAATATGGTATTTAAGCATCTGCGAACGCGGATCAGCCTTGTACAAACCTTTCATGGCTTTGGCCCAGATGAGGCGTGCCACTCTTCCCATTACCGAGTATTCGGGATCAATTCCGTTAGAAAAGAAAAACGAAAGGTTTGGCGCAAACTTATCAATATTCATTCCGCGCGAAACGTAATATTCAACGTACGTAAATCCGTTGGCAAGTGTAAATGCAAGCTGGGTGATAGGATTGGCTCCTGCTTCGGCAATATGGTAGCCCGAAATGGAAACGGAATAAAAGTTGCGTACATTATTATCGATAAAATACTGCTGCACATCGCCCATCAGCCTCAAGGCAAAGTCGGTACTGAAAATACAGGTGTTTTGTGCCTGGTCTTCTTTCAGGATATCGGCCTGCACTGTACCCCGGACATTGGTAATAGTATCAGCTTTAATTTTTTTGTAAATTTCTGCCGGAAGCACCTGGTCGCCGGTGATTCCCAGCAACATTAATCCTAATCCATCGTTGCCTTCGGGAAGTTTCCCCTGGTAAGAAGGGCGTTTTGTACCTCGAGTTTGAAAAATGGCTTTTATTTTCTTCTCGGTTTCTTCTTCCAGGCCGTGTTTGCGGATATACAATTCGCATTGCTGATCGATGGCTGCATTCATAAAAAAACCAAGCATGGCCGGTGCCGGACCATTTATCGTCATAGAAACTGACGTTGCCGGATCGCAAAGGTTAAACCCGGAATAGAGTTTTTTTGCATCGTCGAGGCAAGCTACGGAAACACCCGAATTGCCGATTTTCCCGTAAATATCAGGCCGGCGACCAGGATCAGCGCCGTATAAAGTTACTGAATCAAATGCTGTTGAAAGCCTTTTGGCAGGCATACCCAGTGATACATAGTGAAAACGCTTGTTGGTGCGCTCTGGCCCTCCTTCGCCCGCAAACATGCGGGTTGGATCTTCGTTTTCGCGTTTAAACGGGTACAAACCTGCAGCATACGGAAACTCGCCCGGTACATTCTCGGTAAGGCACCAGAAAAGGATATCGCCCCAGTCCTTGTATTTGGGCATGGCAATTTTCGGAATGCGGAGGTGCGACAACGATTCGGTGTAGGTTTGTACTTTCACTTCCTTGCCACGGACCTGGTAACTATAATGATCCTTTTTGAGGTGATTGACTTTACGCTGCCAGTCGTCGAGGAGTTTTTGCGATTCAGGAGCCAGGTATTTTTGTGTTTCCTTGTAGAGTTTTTTGAGTTCAGCAGTTAGAGCAGATG
>CAZBZA010000133.1:3060-5990 GCA_964495865.1 uncultured Lentimicrobiaceae bacterium | reverse complement strand
ATTTCCACTTTGGTTAAGTTCGTCGATGGCAATGTGCAGTCCATAAAGGCGGCTGGCAACTGCAGCCTGCTCCGAAGCCCATTTATTGTAATTGCGCACGGTATCGGAAATTTCGCTCAGGTAACGAACACGACGAGGCGGAATAATACCGGCAATCTGCTCAATATCGTCGCCTATCGTAAAATCCGACTTTAAATCTGCCTTTGTTTTAGCATTGATAATATTAATCAGTTCCTTGTAAAGAAGATTTACCCCGTGATCATTAAACTGCGAAGCCATTGTTGCAAAAACAGGCAATGTTTCAGGATCGGTGGCAAACAGCATCCGATTCCTGGCGAACTGTTTTCGAACATCGCGCAAAGCATCCTGTGCTCCGCGTTTATCCGATTTATTAAGAGCTACTATATCAGCATAATCGAGCATGTCAATTTTTTCGAGCTGGGTAGCTGCACCGTATTCGGGAGTCATCACATACATGGTAACATCGCCATAATCAACAATTTCGGTATCCGACTGCCCGATGCCTGATGTTTCGAGGATCACAAGGTCGAAACCTGCATTTTTCACTACGCAGAGTGCTTCGGCAATATGTTTCGACAGTGCCAGGTTTGCCTGCCGTGTTGCCAGTGAACGCATGTAAACGCGGGATGTGTTAATAGCATTCATGCGAATTCGGTCGCCAAGCAAAGCTCCGCCGGTTTTGCGTTTCGAAGGGTCAACCGAAATAATGGCAAGCGTTTTTTCAGGAAAATCAGCCAGGAAACGACGTACCAGTTCATCCACCAGCGACGATTTTCCGGCACCACCGGTACCGGTAATTCCAAGAACCGGGGTTGAACTTTGAGCACAACCTTCTTTTAACTCCGAAAGCAGGTTTTTAACTTCCGAATGATGATTTTCGGCAGCCGAAATAAGTTGGGCGATAGCATGATAATCGCGTTTCAGGATATCCGCTTTGGTAATTTTAAGGTCTTTGCCAGTGGGAAAATCCGATAATTCAACCACTTCGTTTATCATTCCCTGCAAACCGAGATGGCGGCCATCGTCGGGCGAATAAATGCGCGTAATTCCATAAGCCTGCAGTTCTTCAATTTCCTCCGGAAGAATAACACCTCCGCCTCCACCGAAAATTTTGATATGGCCGCATCCGCGATCTTTCAGCAGATCGAACATATATTTGAAATACTCCATATGCCCGCCCTGGTAGGAAGTTATAGCAACAGCCTGAACATCTTCCTGTATGGCGCAATCCACAATTTCCTGTACCTGCCGGTCGTGCCCCAGATGGATCACCTCCACGCCAGTACTTTGCAGTATTCGGCGCATTATGTTGATTGCCGCATCGTGCCCGTCGAACAGTGACGCGGCAGTAACGATACGGATATGGTTTTTCGGTTTATAAATATCGGTTTGCATGGAGGGCTAAATATCAGATTTATATGATAGCCACAAATATAGATTTTTTTAGATGTATAGGGATATTTGAAGATAATTAATTTTGAATAATACGAGCTTTGGGCACGAATGAACACCAATGAACAATGTATTTGCTCAAAGCTCTTGATTTTAAGCTTTCGGAACCGGGTATCATTTTCGAAAATTAATATTCAAAAAGATTATTCATCCACAAAAAACTCAACCGTAAACCGCGGTGTGCTCTCGAACTGAGCTGAATCTTCATCGGTAGTATTCGAAATTTTAATCCGTGCCGGATCCAATTGCTTTTCATTTACAAGGAAGTCCATGATAAGTTTATTGCGGATCGCAAAAAGTTTATCCACTTCCTGATTAAGAACCATATCCCCTAACATTTTGCGACATTTTAACTGGCTGGGCATACCCGAAACATCTTCGGGCAGCAGCTGCTGGTTAAGCCACAAATTAAACAACGAATCCTTATTTGAAATAGCCTCAATAGCTTTATAATCCTTTTCATTGAGGCTGTCTTTAGATGACTGCATGATTTTCATTTTGTAATACGCGCCTTTTGCCAGCGAGAGTGCCAACAACTCCTTTTCGCTATCGCGGCTGGCTACTTGTACAAAGGCAACTTTTAACTCGGGTTTTTCAGTTAAAGCCTTGCTGATAACATCCAGGTTTTTCAATTGCCCCGATTCAAATTGCTTTTGAAGATATTCGAAACGTATCACTTTCAGATCTTCTTCGTTGCTTCCGAATGCTTTTGCAAGCAAATCAAACGGGGCAGTAGCTGCTTTCACAACCAGGTTTTTCACTATCTGCCATATTACTTTCCCGATTTTATAAGTAGGATCTTTCAAATCACCTTCAACGGGAATATCGAGTTCAATATTTCCTTTCCTATCGCGAAGTATGGCAATCGCAAGGCGAAGCGGCATTTCGTATAATCCTACACCCTTCATTTTCTTACTGACTTCTATCTTCTTTATACTCATCACATTGGTGCTTTTCAGCTTTCCATTCCGGATGGTATTTGTACTGCTATAAAACAACGAGCCTTCAACAAAAGCATGTGCTACGTAAAACTTTGAATAGGGATTAAAATCGGATATACGCATTTTCTCAATCGTATAGTTGATGGCCATATTCATATAATCGCGGGGATCGAAAGCCAGATGCATGTTCAATAATCCCGAACGGTTGGCAAGGCAACTCATATCAAGCGTTATGCTGTCGCTTTTTGAATCAATTCGCCCTGAACGCAACTCCAGGTTGGTGAGGTCATATACAAATTTATCTTCCAGCGTGTAATCCCTATAAATGATATGCCCGTTTTTAAGTATCACATTTTCAGCGGTATAATTGCTGATAATATAATCCTTACTGATTTGCTTTACATAATCGGCCATGATGGTAAATGGATTGGAATAGTCAACAGAATCTGCGGATATTGCAGTGTCCGTTGATACAGTTTCGGAAGGCACCATCATATTGGTAAAATTGTCGCTTTT
>CAZBZA010000133.1:0-2960 GCA_964495865.1 uncultured Lentimicrobiaceae bacterium | reverse complement strand
AAGGAATCGAGATTCAATGTAAGGCGGGCATCCGCAGTACCTCCCGATTTCAAGGAAAACGCTGTTGCAGCTTCGAGCCAAGGTGAATTCCAGACAAGCGAAGGACAGCCAAATTTAAATTTCTGCAATACTATTTCATGATTCAGAACTTTATCGCGATAGGTTATGGAACCATCAGTAATTTCAATATTCGAAACATGGTATTTAGTTGGTTCCGAAGGCGTTTCGGGTGCTTTTGCAGTTGTATCAACTGCTGTAAAACGGGTTATCAGATCGTCGAAATTGAAATGGTCGCTGTATTGATCAATAACAATATTGGGAGCAACAATCTGAATTGTATTAATAATATACTCACCCTTTATAGCGGGCATAACATTGATATCGGTAAATATTTTTCCGGCACTGAAAAATACTGAATCACTTTTACTTTCATAAACTTTCAGATCGCGAACCGTTACATTCCACTTCCAGAGATTAATATACAAGTGGTTCATGGTTATTTTGCGGCCGGTCCATTCCTCACTGTTTTTTTCAATTACATATTTTACAACCGGTGAAACTGCAAAAAAGGCAGCTATCAGAAGCACTGCAAATGAAACGAAAATAATTAATGCAATTTTACGAGGTTTAATACGCATTCTATTGAGAATTGTTGGTTAATAAATCAAAACAGGAAGATGGGATCGTGCCTGACAGCAATATCCAGAGTATTTATAGGATAAAACTACAAAAAAATCCTTAGGAATATTAACATACAATCATAAAAAAACCGGCAGACCAAACTGTTGAAACAGATTGGCCTGCCGGAAAAACTAAAAATATTAATTTTGAGCTAATTACTCTTTTGAATTGTATCCTGTTCAATTACAGGCTCCACTTTCATTTTTAACCCTGATGGCGTCATAATAAAGGTTCCTGCCTGCCTGTCGTTATCAACAAAATCGCGGTAATTAATTCGCCAGCTGAGCGGTTCATCAATCAGAATTTCGGTATTAACAGGTATTCCGACAATAATATCCAGTTTCTGATATCGCATGCCATCATTGTGGGGAAACATAAAATATGGGTTGAAAGCTACCATCGTATCCTGTACAATAAAATTGTACGAAATATCTGCAGCATAATCTGCAGCCTGCGATTCCTGCCACGCTGATGCCGACCGGATGCTGGTAACAAACAGGCTGTCAGCCGGAACCGGACGAACACTCAAACTTATATCGCCCAGGGCATATTTTACATTTCCGGGAGTAGTATCGCCAGTGAGAGGCATAAAATACCTGTTGTAATCGCCCGGACCGGAAACCATATGAAAATACTTTTTCTTCATAAGAATACTCTGCCTTTCGGTAATGCTTCCAACATGTTCCGATGCGCGCGAATACTGAAAAATTGTACCTACGCCTGTAATAATTCCGGCAACCAACAGTAAAACAAACACGATAACGATCTGCCAGCGGAGAGGTGGCCATTTTAAAAGCAGGCGCAAACCGGCATAAATTAACAAGCCTGTAATTGCGGTTAACAGCAGAAGGATGGAAATATAGGCCAGCCACCTGACATCCGGGCCGGGAACCAGCCATTGAAGAGCCTGAACAAGTGTGGTTGTATCGAGCCGGTATTCGCCCATATTCATGTTCTCTCTTACAAGGGATGCAGCGCTGAGGCCAACAAACATTCCAATTACAATTAGCAAAAGCAGGAGTCCAGACAAGCGCCCGAGTAATTGAAAAAGTAGGTTAAAAAGCCTTGCAACCACTTCGGTAACAAATCGGATAAGCGTGCCAATGGTTTGAAGAATACTGTTTCCGGTTTTCTGAATTCCTGAGCTGGCCGAAGATAGCTCATTACGTAATGTGTTGATGTTGATGCTTCTGCGCTGCATTTCAAGTTTTTCGGATGTGGTTTGCGCTACAGGAAGAATGATCCACAACACCGCGTAAACGATAATGCCAACAGCATAAAACAATGTGAATGCTGCAAAAATAACTCTTACCCATACCGGGTCGATACCAAACCAGGCTGCTATACCTGCTGCAACGCCACCAATCTGGCGGTTATCAGGGTCGCGGAAAAGTTTACCACGGGTTTTAACTCCGGGTGCAGTTTTCGGCTTTTCGGTTTCGGAATCCGAAAACTGATCCGGTTCGCCCATGCTGGCAATCACTTCTTCGATATGCGACAAAGTAATGATTTGCAATCCATTATCTTTTTTCTGATCGAGCAATTCGGCAATACGCATTTCGATATCAGCAATTATTTCCTGGTATCCTTGCTCCGCGGCAAAAAAGCTTCGCAACCGGTCGAGGTAATTATTGAGGCATTCGTATGCATCGTCGTCGATGTTAAAAATGCGGCCACCTATATTTACTGAGAAGTTCTTTTTCATTTCTGATCGGTATTAGTTGTTTCTGATAAATCGGTTGAATTAGTATCAGCTACAAGTACAAGTGCGCTGACTGCTGTAACAAGTTCGTCCCACCCTGTGCGGAGTTCCGATAAAAAATCGGTACCTTCGGGTGTAATGGAATAATACTTGCGTGGCGGGCCCGAGTTGGATTCCTCCCAGCGGTAACTGAGGAACCCTTCGTTTTTAAGTCGTGTAAGAATTGGGTATAATGTGCCCTCCACCACGATCAGGTGCGATTGTTTGAGCCGGTCGAGTATATCGGAGGCATATGCTTCGCGGCTGCTGATTGCTGCTACAACGCACATTTCGAGTACGCCTTTGCGCATCTGTGCAATTGTTGAATCTGCTTTTTCCATGTGGATGATATTTGAATTATGCGGCAAAGATAATTCAATAAACAGTACTATGCAATACATAGTACTAAATAATGCAATATAATTTTTTGATACTTACTTAACTTATTGAATATTAATATTATGATAAAACTAAAAAATGTAATGATTTTTCTATTCTTATGCGAAATTAGAAATGGCTGCTCAAAATAGAAGCCATT
>CAZBZA010000132.1:0-8084 GCA_964495865.1 uncultured Lentimicrobiaceae bacterium | reverse complement strand
GACGAAACAACAATTACAGAAATCATAATTACCTGTAACCGAAGCCTGAAAGTATGAATTCCAATATTCCAGTTCAGAGCTGTTCCTCGCAACCAATTGATTACAAATAACATAAATATAAGAAGTAGAAATATATACGAAAACGGAGCTATAAGGTCAGAGATTAATGGAGCTTCTTTGCTCAAAACAATTAAAGTGTCTTTATCCACTTTGTAAACCAAATGGTTAAACCCATTAAATGTATAAAATCCATTCTTTAGCCGCTGTTGAAGGATATTACGGCTTTCGATATCAAATGAATATTTCCCGACGTTCTTTACAAGTTCACCTTTATAATAGAATGCGTAGGAATAGCCGTACAGATTATCCACTTTAGCGTTTCGGCTATCAATCAGCAATTCAGGATACCCGAGGCCTTTCCAAATATCATTCGAACTGATTTCCACATAAATAGTAGTGCGATTACCTGATTCTGATTCTCCCGGCTTAAGAATGATTTTCCCGAGATAATATGTTGCATCTATTGATTGCTTTAAAAAATAAAGTCCGGGTATTGACACGGGCGTCATAAATTGCCGTATTTTATCACCAAAATAGTCTTCACAACCCGTGATTACATTTCCGGGTTTAATACTAAGTTTCCTTTCCGGGCTACAAACCGTAATCTGAACCAGGTATTTATCCCAATATCCCGAAAAATAATTATCCATTATGTAGTAAGAGAGAGCACTCATAGATGATTCGGTAAGATTTTCATCGATAAACGCCTTCACAACAGTATCCTGACGGATAGATTCCGATGCATCGCCAAAATAGTATTCGGCCAGATTATCCCTCGAATGAGCCAGATGTGTCGCCAGTAATACACGTTTTTCCTTTTCTCTTATATTTTCTGACTTATTTACCAGGTAAGTGGCCATAGCTGAAAGTACAATGACTAAAGAAACAATCCTGCCCAGCCGTAATTTTAACGAAAATTTAACCCTGATCTGAAAATATAGTACAACAAATAATGCTATGAGAAAGATTATTAATAAAACATCGAACTTGCCGGCAAAATAAGAAATGATTCCATAAATAATAATGGCGGTTAACGATCCGGAAGTAAATAAAGATTTGCTGCAATTCGAAATGATAAAAAGCCGGCCCGATAGTTCGAGAAGAAACAGAAAAGTAACCAGAAGAACAGTTATAATTATTAATCCCACATGGCTAAGATGCGGCAGGCTAAGAATATTCTCGAAGCGGAATGAGATACTGGAATTGAGTATTAATCCCGAAATTAAAGATTCCAGAGCATGAAAAAGGAGGATGATTAAGGTCAATATAAGTATAGAAATGACTATGCTTTTTAACCCGTTTTTTTTAGGTACTTTAATCCAGGAAGCTGAATTTTTAAAAGCCAGAAATGCTATTTGCAGTCCAAGTACCGAATTAATCAAAAAATCGCCCAGTGATGGAAGTAAATCAGAGGATGCAAAAAAGGCGGGATTAAATATTTGCATCTGATACAGATCATCCGGGAAACGGAAATAAAACTGTATCGCCCTGATAATAATTACATCCAGAATAAATAGAATAAACATGAACCATTTATATCCAAAATCAGTCATAAAATAAACATACGCGTAAAAAGTTGCCGCAATCAGGCAGAGAAAACTTGTGATATACAGCGAAAAAATCAGGTATTGAAGCCAGATCTGCAGATCGAATGGCTGTTCAAACGAAAGGCTGAAAAGAAATTTTCCTTCGGGGCTGACTATATTGTGCTCACCGCTCCTGAGTTCGATCAGTGCATTATCGGGCGCACTGAAACGCTTATAAAACCCCGTAGGCAGGTATTCGTTTACATACTTATACTTATAACGGATTAATTGAAGCGCAATAATAACGCGCTTGCCTGCTTTACGACTTTTTACCAGGTAATATCCGCTTCCGCTGGTAATAACATCCGACGAAAAGTTCTGGCTGTCCTTAATTTCGGGAGATGAAAAAATAATATCCGTCCAGAATGTAAGGCTGTCATTTTCATAAACCAGAATTTCAATTCCTTTGTCGGCAAATACCTTTTTATATTTATCATCAATAAACTCAAGAAACTGATCTTTATCCTGAATATTCACCGAAGCTACTTTTTCTATTTCAATTTCGAGATCGGACAAAGCATTCGAAATTTCGGAAGTCAGTCGGGGAACAACATACTGAGCAGAATAATATTTCCTGACAGATGTAGAAATAAAAAATGCGGCAATAAAAAACACTATGCTTAAAAAAAGCATAAAAAGAAGGTGTTTTTTGATTTTATTGCGCGTTATCATAGGTTAAACATCTGTAAAGCCAATAATGACAAGGGTTTGAGCTGCTGCTAAAAATAATGCGCTATAAACGACGATCTCGACCGAATCAGGGCGCAACCTTACAGACAGCCTCCGTGCGAATATAAAGCTTTTAATGGCCTCATTTCTGTTGTATCACGTAAATATGGCTTGAATAGCCGTTTTGCCCTCCGGATTTTAGATTTGACCAAAAACCATTCCATAAAGCAGGCAACCAGCGCATTTTTCCGGACTTATATTTCTCACTTAGCAGGCTTACATAAAATGCATCGAAACGCATGGGAAGAGTTTTCACAACTTTAAACCCGTAATTATCCATAAGTAATTTTATGTCCGATTCTGCAAAATGGTACAAATGCCTGGGCAAATCATAAGCAGCCCAAAATTCGCGATATGTTTCTGCATCCTTTGCATTACAATTCGGAACTGCAATTATAAGAGTTCCACCCGGCATTAATAAATCTTTTATTTGCTTCATCCGCCCATTCAAATCCGAAACATGCTCGAGCACATGCCACATGGTAATAACATTAAATGACGGCTTACTGATAGAGGTGAGATGCTCCTCGGGAAAGACCTGTAATCCGAATTCGGAGATGGCACGGTTACGGGTTTTATCATCCGGTTCAATTCCCGTGGCTTTCCATCCCTTCTCAGCCATATAATTTAAAAATTGCCCGGTAGCACAACCAATATCGAGGATTTCACCTTTTGGCTGAAACCCGCTTATGAGTTCATACTTTTGGCGGAGTGTATATTTGCGCACCTGCTGATACACGGCTGCAAACAAGCCCTGGCGGCTGTCGGAATGAGAAATATATTCTGACGACTGATAGTATTTCCCTAATTCACCGGGTTCGGGCCGCGGATTTGTAAACCGGAATCCGCAAGTGCGGCATTTTACGATTTCGAATGATTCGCCGGTGAGGAAATAATCTTTCCCGGAAATAAAAGGATCGAATGTCTCCGATCCGCAAACTGGACAATTACGCAATAATTCCATTCAGTATTTTTATGTCCGGATTTAAGCCCGGGTTGCATTCGTTATAAAAACATTTCTATCGCAGGTAGTCAGAAATTATTTCAGAAACCTATCATCAAAAACGCCCGGGTATTTAAAAACCACAAACATTTATGGCATGTTCCACGTGAAACAATTTCTTATCTCCCCAGAAAAACCAGCAAAACTGAAATATCAGAAGGCGAAATTCCACTGATACGTGATGCCTGTCCGATTGTAGCCGGCCGTAAACGCGATAATTTTTGTCTTGCTTCTGTCGAAAGAGAAGAAAGACTAAGGTAGTCAAAATCGGTTTTCAGAGGCATATCATCGAACTTTGAAAGCTTCTCAGCAATTTCCTGTTCTTTGTTGATATACCCATCGTATTTAATTAAGATTTCAGTCTCTTCGATTATTTCCCCGCTCCCCTCACCTATTTCACCTGTGAATTGCTTAAGAAAATCCAAGTGGTCTATCAGCTGATTAAAGGAAATCTGAGGTCGTAACAACAGTGTATCGAGTTTAACTTTTTGCTTTATAGGAGCAGTACCAATGCTTTCGAGAAACCCGTTTACCTGATCCGGACTCACGCTGGTTGACCGAACAAACGATTTAATCTTTTCTATCCATTCCGTTTTATTTTGAACACGGCTCATTCTATCATCCGATGCAAGACCAAGCATATTTCCAGCCGGAGTAAGGCGTAAGTCAGCATTATCCTGGCGGAGAAGAATCCTGTATTCAGCTCTTGAAGTGAACATCCTGTAAGGTTCATCAACACCCTTAGTAATCAGATCATCAATAAGGACACCAATATACGCATCCGAGCGACGCAATATAAATGGATCTTTCTCTGAAAGTTTCAGGTGAGCATTTATTCCAGCCATAAGACCTTGCGAAGCAGCTTCCTCATACCCTGTAGTGCCATTAATCTGCCCTGCAAAATAAAGGTTTTGAACAAGCTTTGTTTCGAGTGTATACGTTAATTGAACCGGTGGAAAATAATCATATTCGATTGCATATCCAGGTCGGAATATCCTGGCATTTTCGAGCCCCGGAATTAAGTGTAAAGCCTTTACCTGAACTTCGGCTGGTAATGATGATGAAAACCCATTCAGGTAATACTCTATTGTATCCCATCCTTCAGGTTCAACAAAGAGCTGATGCCGGGTTTTATCAGCAAAACGGTTAATTTTATCTTCTATGGAAGGACAGTACCTTGGACCGATTCCTTCAATCCTACCTGAAAACATTGGAGATTCGTGAAAACCGGTTTCAAGCACTTTATGAACTTCGGGAGATGTATAAGTAATAAAGCAAGGCCGTTGTTTACCTAATTTTGGAGTATCAGTAAAGGAAAACTTACCGGTTTCGCCATCCCCGGGCTGCTCTTCCATTTTTGAGAAATCAATAGATCGACCGTCAATACGCACCGGCGTTCCTGTTTTCATCCTGCTGGATTCAAAACCCAGTTTAACCAAGTCTTCTGTTAATCCCGTGGCTGACTTCTCCCCTATCCGGCCTCCTCCAAATGATTTCATACCTATGTGGATTAAACCGTTTAAAAAAGTTCCGTTGGTAAGTATAACCGCTTTGCTTTCGACAAGATATCCCATAGCGGTATGCACACCTTTAACAACACCATCCTTCACCTCCAAACCAACAACAGTATCCTGCCAGAAATCGACATTTGAAATTTTCTCAAGCGTTGATCGCCACATTTCGGAAAAGCGCATACGGTCACTTTGCGCTCTTGGGCTCCACATGGCAGGACCTTTTGATCGGTTCAGCATCCGGAACTGAATCATGGTATGGTCGGTAATTATTCCAGAATAACCTCCCAATGCATCTATTTCCCGAACGATCTGCCCTTTTGCTATTCCACCCATCGCCGGATTGCACGACATCTGGGCTATCGTTCCCATATGCATGGTAATTAATAAAACGGATGATCCAAGGTTAGCTGCCGCGGCCGCTGCCTCACATCCGGCATGACCGGCACCAACAACTATAATATCGTATTTTTTAAACAATTCAACAGTGTTTCACGTGGAACAAAAAGCTGAAAGCTACTATTAACAGTAGGTTCAGCACTATTATCATAAATTTGGGTACGCAGATAAATACAAATCCTCTTTCTGCCGCATTTGAATTTTATCCTTGGCAGATTTGTCTTTATAACCTGCCAGATGAAGGACTCCATGCGCCATAACACGGCCCAACTCTTCATCAAAAGTTGTACTGAAATTTACCGAATTCTCCCTAACCCTTTCAATACTTATACAGATATCACCAGAAATTTTATCCCTTTCGGTATAATCAAAAGTTATGATATCAGTAAGCGTATCATGGTTCAAAAACTTTTCATTCAAACCAGCCAGGTATTCGTCGTTGCAAAAAACAAAAACTATTTCGCCAAACTTTTTACCTTCATTAGATAAAATTGATTTAACCCAATTTCGTACAGTTAATTTATTTTTAAGCGAAAATTTCTGCTCAATTGTTGTGAAGCTGATCATAGGTTTCTATTTTTCGAATGAAAGAAAGTACGCGTTAACTTTAGATTTATAAAAAGGTGTGAGACTTGGCGGGATGGTACGGAATAATTCAGTCTCTTTCTCTTTTATCTTATTGTATTCGAAGAACTTAGCTGGATTATTATAGAATAAATCTTCCGATTCCTCCGATTCACGTTTCTGATCGAGTTCACGCTGCTGTTCAGCCTTCTCCGATTCGAGCATACGCGATAAAATTTCCTGTTGACGGCGCAGAGTTTCGACATTTATGCGTTTATTTACCAGATCTGTTTCCGTTTGTTCCATTTGTTGCAACATTTCTTTTATTCCTTTATCCATCCCTGAACCTTCCTTCTGCATCTCCTGTCCATACTCCTGCATTTGTTTACGAAGCGCTTCCTGTTGTGCTGCCATACGAGCCAATTTTTCACTCATTTGCTTTTGACCTTCCGAACCTTGCTTACCCGGCTTCTGCATTCCTTCCTTCATTTGTTGCAATTGCTTATTCATTTGCTCCTGCATTTGCCTCATTGATTTCATTTTACCACCCTCGCCTCCGGGTTTGTTGCATTGCGATTTTGCCTTTCCAGAACCTTTGCCCTGCATATTTTGCTGCATCTGTTTCAGCGATTCAGCCAGCATAAGTGCAAGATTATTTATTGAAGTCATTGCATACTGCTGCTTGGTTTTAGCCGGAGCTACAGCCCTGTTGTTGAGTTGAGTTACGGCTTCGTCCATGTTACTTTCAACGGCAGTAAGTTCCCGTAAAACAAAAGGTTCAATGCTCGCCTGCCTCTTACTTAAAGCATATAAACTATCGCCAACCATTTTCAGATCGTCCTTGAGGTTTTTTTGCCTTTGAATCACTTTCAAATATTTCGGATCAGCAGTGCTTACAACGTTAAGCTGCTTCATAACATCCTCCTGGTTAAAGGAAATTTTCACTAGATTATCCAGAATCTGACGCATGGCTTCAGCATCCTCTCCTTCAGCTTCCTGTTCCATTTCCTGTTGCATTTCAGTAAGTTTTTGGCTCAGTTTTTTCATTTTACCCGAAGCACTTTTCTGCGATTGAGAAGCTTTCTGAGGTTTCCCTTCGTTCAATTCCTCGCTGCTGCTATCCATGTCTTTATCTATATCTTCCTCCTCGGCATCAGTCTTTTCAAGTTTATTTGGTTCCTCAAGTTCACTGTTCTTTTTTTGCAGTTCCTTAAGATCATCTTTTACCTGATCAAACATTTTATTCAAATTCTTTTGATCCTCTTTCAGCTTATCCAGATTCTCCTTTTGAGCATCTTTAGTTTGCTCCGAAAGTTTATTTTGATCTTCCGAGAGTTTATCTAGCTTTTCAATAGTTTCCTGAATTTTCTTTTCAACTTCAAGTTGTTTGAATAATTCAAGATTGCGATCTAGTTCCTTTTCTAATGATTTTGAATCATCCTTCATCTTCTCCAACATCTCAGCAACTTTATCCTTATCCACTTTTTCGAGCATTTTTTGTAATTCCTCATACATCTTTTTCATGTCTTCGGTCATCACTTTATTGAAAAGGTCTTCGAGTTGTTGCTGCTTCTCAATTATTTCGGGCGAAAGTTCTTTATACTGGTTCTCCTG
Source organism: uncultured Lentimicrobiaceae bacterium (assembly GCA_964495865.1). GTDB lineage: Bacteria > Bacteroidota > Bacteroidia > Bacteroidales > UBA4417 > UBA4417. Next base: position 618 of record CAZBZA010000132.1, on the reverse strand, counting down.
AAGACTTTTCTCCTTGTTTTCTTTTTGAATTTCGTTAACCTGATCCTGTAATGATTTCTGTTTATCGAGTAACTGCTGTAATGCTTGTTTTTCCTGCCACCCAACTTCCTTCTTATCAACCATTTTTTTCTGCATTTCTTCCACATTTCGCTGTAAAGCCTGCGATTGCTTTATCACAGACTCCATCTTATCCTTGATTTCATCACTTTTCTTTTCTGTCTTTTCCTCAATTTCCTCCAGCGTTGGAATTTTGAAGATTCGTTTTGCCGATCTTGTTGATTTACTGCCTGTTACGCCATCATTATCCCAAATTTCAAAATAATATTCAATCTCGTCTCCCGGCTGCACAAATAAAGTAGACATATCCATGAAGTAGAAAAACTGCTGTTGCAGAAGCGACTTATCCAGAGGAACTTCCCTCGTTTTTATTTCTGGTGTAAGATGTTCCAGTCCAGCTTTTTTAACAGTCCAGGCAAAAACCAATTTGCTAAGGCCATAATCATCCTTTACAGCACCCTGGTAGTAAAGCCTGTTATCATAAACAGAATCCTGAAATTCTTCCACGGAAATGGAAGGATAGAGATCGGGGATCACATTTACAATATAGGATAACGAATC
>CAZBZA010000131.1:0-8137 GCA_964495865.1 uncultured Lentimicrobiaceae bacterium | reverse complement strand
TTGTATTCGCTGGTTGCCTCTGTGGTTGCTTACCTTACTATTCTCGATCTGGGATTTGGAAATGCAATAGTACGGTACACTGCAAAATTCAGGGCCGAAGGCAAAACTGAAGAACAATATTCCATGTTCGGGATGTTTATTGTACTCTATTCGTTTATCGCCTTAGTTGCTCTGGCTGCAGGCCTGGCGTTGTACTTCAATGTAGAGGCAATTTTTGGCAATACCATGTCGGCCGAAGAGTTGGGTAAAGCACGCATACTGATGCTGCTTATGGTTTTTAACCTGGCTTTTACTTTTCCTTTCAGCATATTTGGATCAATAATTACAGCCTACGAAGATTTTATTTTTCAGAAATCAATACAGATAGTGCGGATTATTCTCAATACCCTGATAATGATATTGCTGCTTAAACTTGGTTACAGGGCTATCGGAATGGTTGTGCTGATTACTGTTTTTAACGTCACAACTCTTTTAATAAACTTTTGGTACTGCAAGTTTAAACTCAAGATCAAATTTTACTTCCGCGAATTCAAATGGGGATTTCTGAAAGAAATAGCCATGTATTCCTTTTACATATTCCTGGGTGCCATTATTGACAGACTTTACTGGAGCACCGGGCAACTTGTGCTTGGCGCTTTTGTAGGTACTGCTGCTGTTGCCGTTTTTGCTGTAGGCATACAGCTTGAGCAGATGTATATGGCTTTTTCAACAGCCATTTCGGGCGTTTTTCTTCCCCGTGTAACTGCCATGACCACTTATTCAGAATCCGATAAATCAATTTCTGATCTCTTTATCCGCACAGGCCGGATACAGTATATCGTGATGGCATTTATACTTACCGGCTTTATCATTTTTGGAAAACAATTCATAATAATATGGGCTGGAGCCGATTATGCTGATGTATATGTAATCGCTTTACTGTTTTTCATTCCTCTTACCATACCCTTGATTCAAAACTTAGGAATCACCATTTTACAGGCGCGAAACAAAGTGAAATTCAGGGCATTACTGTACATAGCAATTGCTTTTTTCAGTTTAGGGTTGCAACTTTTGCTGGTAAAAAAATACGGTGGAATCGGATCAGCTGCCTCCATATGTACCGGTTTGGTTCTTGGCCATATTATTGTCATGAATATTTATTACTACAAAAAGCAGGGTATTGATATACCAAAATTCTGGAAAGAAATTGGCAAAATGTCTTTTACTCCGCTGATTTTGGGAAGCATTGCATATTTCCTGGTCCAGTTCGTGGAGTTAAATAACATATTCACCCTGGGCTTAGGCGTAATGCTGTTTTCGTTTATTTATATCCCCATTTTCTGGTTTGCAGGCATGAATCAATCTGAAAGGGATTTAATGAGAAAACCATTAAATCGTGTACTGAAAAAGCTAAAAATACAATGACCGGAATTTTCCCATTCCGACGTAAACAATAAACTCTGGTAAAACCAGAATCAGAGAAAAACATTGAAAATTAATCCTGTTTGCCATGGAAGCTCTAAAAAAGAAGTTGAAGAAATTGATGCCTCAGAAAATACTTTACCTGTACTATCTGCATACTGCCCGTAAAGCTTGCAATTACGATTTGCAAAGGCGTGTTCACGATAAAGTGTATAATGATTCGGAAATTGAAAAAGTTAAACGCGATCTCACGCTTGCTTATCACATAGTTGAAAAGGGTTTAACCATGCCTGTTCCCCGGCCGGGTTTCGGCAAACCGGTGGTAATAAGTTTAGTAAACACCGTTTTGAAGTACCAGAAAATGAAACTGCCTCAGCACGAAATGGAGTTCAGGCAATCTGTTTCGGTATTAAAAGAATATAAGGAGTTTCATGAGCATATTAATTTCAATCTGGATAACGACCTTGCTGAAAAACTTGGACTCCTTGAGAATCTGTTTCGTTCCATTAAAGGTTTAAAACAGCTGAAATTAAGCAGGGATGAGTATTTTAAGGATGCCGGCAAGCCTTTCGACTTGTTTTGTATGTCGCGCTATTCGACCCGAAACTATACTGATGAAAAAATTCCTTTACCTGTATTGTACAATTGTATTGACCTGGCGCAAAAATCACCTTCCTTTTGCAACCGCCAGCCTACCCGGGTGCATATAGTTAAATCAGCCGAACAAAAAACCCGTATACTTGAAATACAAAACGGGAACCGTGGATTCGGGCACCTTGCCGAAACGTTGCTGGTAATCAGTTCGGTAATTTCAACCACAAAAGACATACACGAACGGAATGAAAATCATTTAAACGGGGGGATGTTTATAATGACCCTGTTAAATGCGCTGCATTTTAACAGAATAGGAGCCTGTTCACTCAACTGGAGTGTAACTAATGATAAGGATGTGAAACTCCGGAATATTTTAAATATTCCTGAAAATGAAGTTCTTCTCATGATTATTTCGTGTGGCTATGTGCCCGATGAATTTTCCATTGCCTCATCACCACGAAAAAAAGCAAAAGAAATAACCGTGGAACATTTGTAAAAAAACAAGATGTGTTAGGAAAATACTAATACCAAAAGAGTATGAAAATAGGAATAATAACTCTACCCTTTAATTCGAATTACGGTGGTCTGCTCCAGGCTTTCGCCCTGCAAACCGTATTAAAGCAAATGGGGCACGAAGTATGGTCGGTTAACCGCCGAAACCGTATAATGCCTTTCAAGTTCAAGGTTTTATCTTCATCTAACCGGCTTATTAAAAGTATTATAAGCGGGAAGATGGGTGTAATCCGCTCGTGGGCTACGGCTAAAGAGGAACTTATAATTGACCAGCATACGAACCGGTTTTTAAGTGAAAACATCCGAACGACCGATTTTCTGAAATCGGAAAAGGATTTTGAAAAGCTCGTCAGGTACAATTTTGAAGCTTATGTGGTTGGAAGCGACCAGGTATGGCGACCTAAATACTCACCCCGGCTGGCAAATCATTTTCTCGGTTTTATTGAAGGTGCCGCTAACCCCAAACGCATATCCTATGCGGCTTCTTTTGGTGTGGATAATTGGGAATTTACACCTGAACAAACTGACGAATGCAGAAAACTGCTTGCGAAATTTAATGCCGTTTCCGTTCGCGAAGATTCGGCAGTAAAGCTTTGTAAAGAAAATTTCGGAATTAACGCCACACAGGTACTGGACCCCACATTACTGTTGCCTAAAGAGGAATATATCCGGCTGGTCGAAAAAGATAATATTCCTAAATGTGACGGAACATTATTGACTTATGTTTTGGATAAATCAGCTGATAAACAGGAATTTATTAAAAAAATACTTGTCGAAACAGGGTTAACTGAGGTTTCGATAATGCCAAAAAGTTTATTCAGGGATGCAGGCCGAAAAAAAATAAACGACTGCATTTATCCACCAGTTACTGCCTGGTTAAGAGGTTTTATGGATGCAAAGTACGTGGTAACAGATTCGTTTCACGGAATGGCATTTGCCATTATTTTCAATAAGCCATTTTTAGCTTTGGGAAACACAAAGCGTGGCATGACGCGGTTTACATCGTTGGTAAAATTATTGGGATTAGAAGATAGAATTATCCTTTCTGCCGATAGCTATTTAACTGAAAGGTTATATGTCCCTATTGATTTTCAAAAAGTGAATGAAATACTCAAAACCAAACAGTTGGATGCTTTCAAATTTCTATCTGAATCATTAAAACTGTAGGAGAACCAACTGTGAGCAGGCGTAAATTTTTTAAAATTTAACCTTGGTAATAAATTGATTCAGACAAGCCATTGGTAAAAATTCAAAAAAATAAGAATCAGAAAGGGAACAGGCTATAGCTCCAGTTAACGTATAAAAAAAACATGGTTTCAACTACATACTAACAGGCTTTTTCTCTACATAATTTATGTGTTTTCAGCTACAACTAAAGCGTATTTTCCGCTATAGTAAAACCAGTTAAATCACTATATTTTTGTTTTTAATCAGCTAAATCCCGGTAACGCTGTACCCATCATAATCTGACAGACCAATGACACTCCGAAAAAAAACATTTATAATTATTCATGTTTGCCTGTTTTTGTTCCTGGCAGCCATGCTTATTTTCAGGGAATCACAATCGCGACAGAATGAACTGATCATCCACTCATCCGTTGAGCAACAAGCAATTATTGTTAAGAATGCTATTTCTGAACGATCAAATCAGCTGCGACAGATTGTTACTGACTATACCAACTGGGATGATATTATTGTTCAAATTGAAAAAAAGGACCCGAAATGGGCCGTTGATAACATTGCAACAATTATTAACTCTTTCGACCTGAATTCGGTAGCCGTATTTAACAAGGATAAAAAAATGGTTTATGGTTTTGGAAGAAATCCGGAGGGTTTAGCATTATCAGCTGAAGCGCAAAAAATCATTTTTAAGGAATTGCATAAAGTGGGATTCATCCGATTTTACCACATCTTACCCGAAGGTATCCTCGAAATATCGGGAGCAACCATTCATCCAACACTTGATACAGCACGACTAACCAGTAGCAATGGCTATTTCTTTATAAGTAAACTCTGGGACAAGGATTTTTTTGTAAGCCTCACAGCACTAACAGGGAGCCAGATTAAAATTGAGAGAGCAGGTTACATCCCTTCAAACTCCATCGATCAACACAAGATTTCAACGGCTTATACAATTTCTGATTACAATCAGCAACCCTTGCGTACCCTTGTTTTTCAAAAAAGCAATAAATTCTTTAAATCATTTCACCAAATCAGCAATTTCGTTTTAGCAATTATAGCTTTTATGGTTGTATTTGTACTTGTGCTATTCTTTTATATACTTTATTTCTGGATACGCCGTCCGCTGGGAATAATCTCCGATACACTTAAAGGTGCGGATACTCAGCAGCTTGAAAAGCTTCAAAAGGAAGACAATGAATACAGCCAAATCGCAAAGCTGATAATTAATTTTAACAAACAACGCGAACAACTAGAGGAAGAAAATACCGGGAGGAAGCTTGTTCAAAAGCAAATTATTCAACAAAGTAAGCTTCTCGAAGGACTTGCCAACGCATCAGGGCGGCTTCTGACTATTGACAATCTTGATGATGCGATTAAAGATGCTCTCAGTTCATTTTCCAACCATACCGATATCGATCGGGTATTTATTTTTAAAAACATATATGACAACGAGAGTAAATCGGTGAGGATGCAACCCTTATACGAATGGATGCATCCTGATTATCATAGTGTTGTAGATGCGTCAGAATATAATGGGATGTCGTACAGGCAAACATCCGATGGGTGGTATGGCCGGCTCCAGGAAGGCGAAATCATAAAAGGCACTGTTGATGAATTGGATGCTGAACTGAAACCTTTTTTCGAGCGCCAACTTATCAAGTCAATTATTATCGTTCCAATACTTGATCCTCGCAATCATACTTTCTGGGGTTTCACCGGATTTGCCAATTGCAAAACCAGTCATTCGTGGAGCGGATCGGAAGAGAATGTATTATCCATGCTGGCTAATAATATTGGTGTTGCTATCAGGCGCTTTGTATCGCACGAGGAATTACTCGAAGCGATGGAACTTGCACGGGCGGCAGACAGGGCCAAGTCTAATTTTCTGGCATCAATGAGTCATGAGATACGAACACCAATGAATGGGGTTATCGGCATGACAAGTCTTCTTTTGCAATCCGAATTAACACCTTCGCAACGAGATCTGGTTCAAACTATTGAGTCGTCGGGCGACAGCCTTTTAAATATCATCAACGAAATCCTTGACTTTTCAAAAATCGAATCAGGCCACATGGCTCTTGAAGAAGGCGATTTCGACTTGCGCAGATGTATTGAAGATGTGTTCGACCTGATGGCGCCACGCATTTTCGAGAAAAAGCTTGAGCTTATTTATTACCTCGATCCTAGAATAAACTCCTACATATTTGGCGATGGTTTCAGGCTCAGGCAAGTACTTGTTAACCTGATAGGTAATGCTATAAAATTTACCGAAAAAGGAGAAATACTGGTACAGGTAACCATAAACAAACTGGAGGATGATGAACTGATACTTGAGTTCTCAGTGAAAGATACAGGTATTGGAATTCCGTCTGATAAAATAGAATCGCTGTTTAAACCATTTTCGCAGGTTGACGCTTCAACCACGCGCAAATACGGTGGCTCAGGCTTAGGCCTGGCAATTACCTCGAACCTCATTTCGCTGATGAACGGTAAAATATGGGTCGAAAGCGAACCCGGCAAAGGATCTGATTTCCGTTTTACGATTAAAACCTATTTTATTACCCCTCCTGCAAATACCAATAAATCAATAGGGAAACTAAAAAAGTTACAGGGTAAAAAAGTTCTGATTGTGGATGATAACTTCACAAATCGCCAAATCCTGCAATTGCAGTTCAACTGCTGGAATATTGAGTCTGTTGCCCTTGAATCGGGCGTTGAAGCACTGGAACTACTTAATACCGATCAAACTTTTGATCTGGCAATCCTCGATATGCAAATGCCTGACATGGATGGCGAAATGCTGGCCCGCGAAATCAGAAAAAAATTCAGTCGCGCGGAACTACCGCTTATTATGCTTACCTCAATTGGCAATACAGTGAGATCACCGGAAATAAAGGAATTGTTTTCATATTATGTAAACAAGCCGATAAAACACTCCGTACTTGCCGATATTATGCTCAGCGTATTGGCGAATGAACTAAACGGTTCGTTAACCATACCCGAAATTCAATCGGAAATGAGATCAGTTTCCATCCTTTACCCATTCCATATACTTATTGCTGAAGATAATTTCATCAATCAGAAATTGATACGGAAGTTATTCGAACTGCTGGGTTATCGAACTGACCTGGTTGCTAATGGCTTAGAAGCTATTGAAGCCCTTAGGCGGAAATCCTATAACCTCATTTTCATGGATGTACAAATGCCTGAGATGGATGGCTATGAAGCTACACGTTTAATAAAGGAACGCTGGGGGAAAGACGGTCCAACCATAGTTGCCATGACAGCAAATGCCATGCAAGGGGATAAAGAAAAGTGCCTGTTAGCTGGCATGGACGATTATATTTCGAAACCCTTACGATTGGAAGATATCGTAAACGTATTGGTGCAATGGGGGGAAATTAAAAAAAGTATTCAGGCCAGTGCCGTTTGAGAATTTACAAATAAAACAGCGGATCAATTTATGCCTAAGGTTCAGATAATAATACTCACTCACTAAAAAAAAAACTATGTATTACAGGAATATTTCCGATATAAATCAGATCATACTCAAGCGGTTGAGTATCATTCCCCGCGACTTCGACCTGATAGTCGGAATTCCGCGAAGTGGTATGCTGCCTGCAAACTTACTGGCACTATACCTCAACAAGCCATATACTGATATAAATTCATTCATTAACGGTCATATTTATAAGGCGGGTGCCCGCGGACAGTTTTTCGACATCCACGATTTTAAAAAAATACTGGTAGTTGATGACAGTATTGCATCAGGCTCAGCCATGATAAAGTGCAGGGAAAGTTTAAAGCACCTGGAATCGGAATTCTCAATCAGTTATTGTGCTATTTATGTAATTCCCGGAAAGGAAAAAATGGTGGATTACTTTTTCGAAACGGTTCCTCTTCCACGCTATTTCCAATGGAATGTACTTCATCATACAACTTTGGAAAAAGCGTGCTTCGACATTGACGGGGTTTTATGTATTGATCCTACCGATGATCAAAATGACGACGGACCAAAATACAGGGATTTTGTCCTTAATGCACCTCCGCTTTTTATCCCGGGCAGTAAAATAGGCACCATAGTAACCTCACGCCTCGAAAAATACAGGCCTGAAACCGAAACCTGGCTTAAAGCCAATAACGTGAAATATAATGACCTGGTAATGCTTGATCTTCCTGATATGGAAGCCAGGCAAAAAGCCAACAGCCATGCTGCACACAAAGCAAAAGCCTACCTGTCAAAGCCTTATGTGCTATTTGTCGAAAGCAACCTGTCGCAAGCTGTTGAAATTAACAGGATTGCTAAAAAACCAGTATTGTGCACCGAAAACTTCGAGATGATTTTCGATTCCGAGTCGGTATTCTATAATTTGAAAAGCGGGAAATACTTTCCGTTTATGCGAAAATTTGCTTTAAAAGTCAGGGATAAAATCCGCTCAATGAAATA
>CAZBZA010000130.1:6516-8152 GCA_964495865.1 uncultured Lentimicrobiaceae bacterium | reverse complement strand
TAAAGAATTAAAAGGTTGCTTTTAAACCTGATTTATCATTTCCCCTAATTTTTAATAGTTCATTGAAAAGTTTACGTTAGAATTTGTGCAATATGAAATCCGCCTTCTAAAATTTATTTTTTTGAAAGCAGATTTTACAGAACCGGCAAAGAATTATCAACCAATAAATTTCTAATAAAATTCTAACAATTTATGTCAGTTTTCAAAGTTACTTTTGGCACACAGGTTGATAAACTTACAATAGAGAAACTATTCAAAAAAAAGTGAAATAAAGTTTTAACCAATTTAAAAAAAATAAAATTATGTTAGCAACACTAAAATTCCCGGTAATGGGGTTCACAGAAATCCGCCTCATAATTAAGAGAGATTACAAATGGCTGGCTGAACTTATCGGCGCTGAGCTGGAAATTGAAGTTTCAGAAGATGATTTTGTCATCAACTAAAATGAACCTTCTCTGCTCAATACGTATTTGAATCAATATTATAAAGACAATCATGTAATTAAGTTGCCTTACGATATTTTCATGCGCTTAAATAACTGCTGGCAATAATGGAAATTAATGTAATCTTATCTGCTTTTGTCCGGATTCAGGTCCCAATATGGAAAAAAATTCCTTTTTTGAAAATCAGACTGCAGGTTAAAGAGCTATCACAATAAAATTGAAGTTATATATCTGTTAAAAACGTGTTAATTACTTCTGATTAAGGGATATAAGAATCTAATAATTTTTCACGGATAATGCCTGTCTTGGGGCATTTAGAGATTTATGCTCATCATTTTACAGGAAACAACTCATTAATCCGCTTTTCCCTGAAATTGAAAATTTGCTTAACTTTATTATTTACAAAAAACAGTTCAGCCAATTTGCCTAAAAACGCAAACGGAGCCTGGTAATAAAGTATATCATGCATTTCCACACCACCATTCACTTCCCTGAAATGATGTTCGTGGTGCCATATGTTGTAAGGGCCAATCCGCTGCTCGTCAATAAAAAACTTTTTGTCGCTCACTTGCGTTATTTCAGTTACCCAGTTCAACTTTATTCCCAAAGCAGGGCTTACCTTGTAAGTTATAAACATTCCGGGATACATCGCGGATTGGGGAGGTGATGTAATGACAAAACCCATTTCGGGAGGTGTAATTTTGGAGAGGTTGGAGGGAGAGGAAAAAAAATCCCACACTTCATTCAAGCTTCCAGGTACAAACTGAAAAAATTCAATGCGCTTCATTGTTTAATATTATAGTTAAATAGTTAAACAAAAATGAAGCTACTAAAGTTCAATAGCTGCAGATACGTTGTGTACAGACTTTTATCCGGGTAAAACTTTACAGGCTTTTAAAAGAAGTTCAGCCTGGCTTCGGCCTTCAAAACATCGAGTGCACCTTTAACAACTGATTGTTCAGCATCAATATCATTAATAAGTATAAGACTTGCAAGGTCGGCAGAAGTAGCGTCGGGCGGAAGTTTCATAGCAGCGGTATTAATTCGTTTTATAGCTTCCTCACGGGCATTCCTCACCATTTCCCAGGCTTTAGACGAAACATACAATTGTTGCGAAAGGTTATGCTCAAATTCTGATCTAACAGACTGAACCAATGCCGATTGGAGCTGACTGGCATTCATTCCGGGCAGAT
>CAZBZA010000130.1:0-6416 GCA_964495865.1 uncultured Lentimicrobiaceae bacterium | reverse complement strand
GTCTTCCGACCTCTTAAAAGTAGAATCCCATTCAATTCGTTTCAGAACTTATTAATTTTGTCGGAAGTCAGAAGACCGAAGTCGGAAGCTTCCCCAAAAAGCTATTATCCCCTTACAAATAGCACATTTACTGAATATTAACTTTACTTAACCTGCTGCTATTTATATAAGGTAGTATTGTTTTAAAGGTACTTCGGTCTTCTGACTTCGGTCTTCCGACCTCTTAAAAGTAGAATCCCATTCAATTCGTTTCAGAACTTATTAAAATACGCTGAGATGTTATTTGGTTAACAAACAATTTCCAAAAAAGCAGTAGCATCTGATAATTTTTCTACTTTTGCCACTAATGTTGTTCTAAAACCATCAGCAATGAACTACTTGTCAGACAGGATTAACCTGCTTGCCGAATCGGAAACACTGGCTATGACCCGCCGCAGCCGCGAATTACGCGCACAAGGTTTTGATGTAATTAACCTTAGTATTGGTGAACCTGATTTTGATACACCTGAACATGTTAAAGAGGCTGCTAAGGAAGCTATCGATCAGAATTACTCACATTATACACCGGTCCCCGGTTATCCTGAACTCAGGAAAGCGATTGCCGATAAACTGTTGCGCGATAATGGACTGCATTATACCGCTGAGCAGATAGTGGTATCAACAGGCGCAAAACAATCGCTTGCCAATGCCATTCTGTGCCTGGTAAATCCGGGCGAAGAAGTCCTGATTCCAATCCCATATTGGGTTTCATACAAGGAAATAATAAAACTGGCCGGAGCCAAAGGTGTTTTTATTGATAGCAGCATTCAATCCGATTTCAAAGTAACTGCCGGTCAAATAGAAGCAGCTATAACCCCAAACACCAAACTTTTCATTTTCAGCAGCCCATGTAATCCTTCGGGTACGGTTTATACCCATGCCGAGCTTGAAGCTTTTGCTGAAGTTTTTGCACGCCATCCGCAGGTATTTGTTATTTCTGACGAAATTTACGAAAACATCAATTTCATAGGCAAACATTCAAGTATTGCATCTTTCGAAGCAATCCACAACCAGGTGATAGTAATAAACGGTCTATCAAAAGGATTTGCCATGACAGGCTGGCGACTTGGTTACATGGCTGCTGCTAAGGAGATTGCGCAAGCCTGCGATAAACTTCAAGGCCAGATAACCTCCGGAACCTGTTCGATAACACAACGTGCAGCTATTGTAGCAATGAATACCGATCCGGCGAAAAGCGATGACATCAAACAAATGGTAGATGCTTTCAAATACCGACGCGATTTGGCAATCAGTTTATTACGCGAAGTACCAGGGGTAAAGCTTAACGTTCCTGATGGTGCATTTTATCTTTTCCCTGAAGTTACCTATTATTATGGCAAATCTTTTGGCGACAGGATAATACTGTCAGGATCTGACCTTTGCGATTATCTGCTCGATACTGCATTTGTAGCGATTGTTCCGGGAGCAGCTTTTGGTTCGCCCGATTGCATCCGCATTTCGTATGCTACTTCCGAAGATACACTTCGCGAAGCAATTAAGCGTATCAGCGAAGCCTTGTCAAAACTGAAATAATTTTATCATAACGATTTCAATTGTAATTTACCCTAAAAGCAATTCATTTTATGACCATTCCGGAACAGGAAATCAGGCAGCTTTTCAGCAGGTTTAATTCATGCAAAGTGCTGGTTATCGGTGATGTAATGGTCGATTCGTACCTCATTGGCAAAGTAGACCGGATTTCGCCGGAAGCGCCTGTGCCAGTTGTAGCTTTGACTAAACGCGACAATATGCTGGGAGGAGCTGCCAATGTTGCGCTCAATATTAAGTCGCTGGGAGGCGAAGCAATCCTCTGCTCTGTTATCGGGAAAGACAAACAAGGCGATATTTTACTCAACCTTATGCAGGGTGAAGGGTTGAATACCGATGGAATTATCCGCAGCAGCGACAGGGTCACCACCACAAAATTTCGTATAATCAGCAACCGGATGCAGATGCTTCGGGTTGATGAAGAAATTGAAACCGATCTTAATAACACAGATTCCAGTGCACTACTGAACTATGTTAAACAGCTGGTTTCACGAAACAAACCGGACGTTATTATTTTTCAGGATTACAATAAAGGTGTATTGACAGCAGAGGTGATTGAAAACATAACTGCTTTAGCTCTGAATTCGGGAATTTCGGTAGCCGTTGATCCAAAGAAAAAGAATTTTATGGCATATAAGGGCATTACGCTTTTCAAGCCGAACCTTAAAGAAATTACAGAAGGTCTTAAATCAGATGTTGATCCAACCGCCATTGGCAGTTTGCGTGAAGCAGCCGAAAAACTGCACAAAAATAATGATATTCAACTGGTAATGATTACGTTATCGGAACATGGTGTTTTTATCAGCGCTAAAAACGAGCATGGATTTGATTCAGTAATTATTCCTGCTATAATGAGAAGCATTGCTGATGTTTCCGGTGCCGGCGATACCGTAATCAGTGTTGCGGCGCTTTGCCTGGCGTTAAAAACAACTCCTGAACTATTAGCATCACTGGCGAATATTGCAGGTGGACTGGTTTGCGAACAATCAGGCGTAGTGCCGGTTGATAAAGCCAGACTTTTGGAAGAAGCAATTATTGTATTAAAATAACAGATTAAAATCCTGTCGCATTTCCTTCAATTTTCCGGAAGCCATCTGTCCCTATTTTACTACCTGGCTAAATGCTCAATTGTTGTAACCAACTGATTATTAAAGCATATTTTAATCCCCCATACTAAAAAGCATGTCAAAACCTCCCATCTCTCAATCACCGGGCCGCAAACAACAGGTGCAGGTTATGTTCAATGACATAGCCGGCAGATATGACTTGTTAAACCACTTATTATCAATGGGAATTGACCGTGGATGGAGGAAAAAACTGGTTAAACTCATGTCGGAGGATCATCCATGTCGGATCCTCGATTTAGCCACCGGCACTGCCGACCTTGCCATTGCTGCTTCAAAATTAAATCCTGAAAATATAACAGGAACTGACATTGCAGAAGAAATGCTGGCAATAGGTAAAGAGAAAGTAAAAAAACTCGGACTTGAGAAAACCATCACACTTATGAAGGCCGACTCCGAGAATCTTCCGTTTGGAGATGCCGAATTTGATGCTGCAATGGTTGCTTTCGGAGTCAGAAATTACGAAAACCTGTCGAAAGGTCTTAGTGAAATGTGCCGGGTGCTTAAACCAGGTTCGAGGGCATTTATTCTTGAATTCTCAAAACCAGGTAAGTTTCCTGTAAAACAATTATTTGGTTTTTATTCAAAATTTATATTACCTGCCATCGGGCGAGTAGTATCCAGGCATTCGTCAGCTTATACCTATTTACCCGAATCGGTGGCGGCTTTCCCCCAGGAGCAGGAATTCCTGAAAATTATGCTAAAATCCGGATTCAGTCATGCCGAATTTATAAGTTTAAGCTTTGGGATTACAAACCTTTATATTGGTAAAAAATAAAGATCTACTGTTCACAACTACCCATTTTTGGTATCGGAATGATTGTTTTATATACTAAACAACGATTTACGCCGTTTTTGTTGCAATACTACCCCTATTTCATGCTGCAGATACAAAAATTATTCCTGGTTATTATTTTGCTTTGCTTTGCAAGCGGGGCTTTTGCGCAATCACGTCAAGTGCCCAACAAACCTGATTACGACCTTGCACCATACCATTTTGGATTTCTGTTAGGTATAAATGAAATGTTTTTTACGATAAATACATTTCCCGGCTACCAGAAAAAAATGTATTACAATAACGAGTTCGAACAATCACTGCCCGACCAGAACGTAGATTCCGCATACCTGTTTAATATGGAAGCAACACCTACTTTCGGATTTGTAATCGGCATAGTGAGCAACCTGCGACTCGGTGAGTATTTCGATCTGAGGTTCACTCCTTCGCTTACTTTTGGCGAAAGAAACCTGGATTATACCATTCAAAGTTATTACGACACCCCAGAGCCAAAAATGCTTTATGTTACCAAAAACATTCAGTCAACTTTTGTTGAATTCCCGCTTTGGGTTAGGTTTAAAGGGAAACGCATCCATAACGTAAGGCCCTATGTGCTTGCCGGAGGGAAATATGCCATCGATCTTGCATCGAATGCAAAGAAAAAAGCCGACAACGCAGCAGCTTATGTTTTTATCAACCGTAAAGATGTTTATGCTTTAGGCGGAGTAGGATTTGATTTTTACACAGCCTATTTTAAGTTTGGAACCGAAATCACTATGTCGTATGGTTTATTTGATGTTTTAAAGCGTGATAATACCATTTATACTGATGCTGTTGATCGCATGTCGTCCAAAATGTTTCAGATATCCTTTACTTTCGAATAAACATTAACTTCGCTTTTTTCAAACAATACCCAGATACTTCTGTTGGTTAAATGCAATCATGCCGGTTTCATTCTGGTATTTACAACATTTATATACTCTCAACCATTTCCATGCGCAAAGAAATTGAAATTGCAATGACACCAAAACAGGCTGCCGACCCTGCTGGTTGGAAAACTGCCTTTGCACATGTGCTTCGCATTCAGCCGGGCCGTATTAAATTCCTCGATCCGATTCAAAAATCAATTGATGCCCGTTCGTATAAAATCAAAATCAGACTGAAAGCTGAATTATACATCGATGAACAGCCACTCGAAACACGCAAAAATATCCGCAAGAATTATCCTGATGTAAGTCATAAAACTCCGGTTATTGTAGTCGGAGCCGGTCCTGCAGGACTATTTGCTGCTTTGACCCTGATCGAAAACGGGATGAAACCAATTGTGATCGAAAGAGGAAAAGATGTAAAAGCCCGAAAATTTGATATCGCACAAATAAACAGGGAGCATATTGTAAACCCTGATTCCAACTATTGTTTTGGCGAAGGTGGAGCCGGAACTTACAGCGATGGAAAATTATATACACGCTCGACAAAGCGCGGTAATGTTGACGAAATCCTTTCTACATTAGTTTCACATGGCGCTTCCGAAGATATTCTTATCGACAGCCACCCTCATATAGGAACCGACAAGTTGCCTGCCATTGTTGGAGCTATGCGCCAAAGCATTCTCGAAGCAGGTGGTGAGATTTATTTTAACCGTCGTATCTCTGATATTATTATCCGTAACGGAAAACTTAAAGGTGTTGAAGATAAAGCTGGCAACCGTTACGAAGCTCAGGCTGTAATACTGGCAACAGGACATTCGGCCCGCGATATTTACGATTTATTGCATAGCAAAGGGCTTACCTTAGAAGCAAAAAGTTTTGCTTTAGGAGTGCGTGCCGAGCACCCGCAGGAACTAATCGACAGCATTCAATACCGTCAAACACCGCGTGATCCATATTTACCGGCAGCTACCTACAGTCTGGTAAAGCAGGTTGAAGGACGCGGTGTGTTTTCTTTCTGCATGTGTCCGGGAGGTATAATTGTACCTTCAGCAACTGAAGCGGGGCAGGTTGTTGTTAACGGAATGTCGAACAGCCGCCGTAATTCGCCTTTTGCCAATTCAGGAATTGTAGTACAGATCGATCCATCGGATCTTGCTCATCTTTCTGAATTCGGACCGTTTGCCGGGCTTGAGTTTCAGCGTCGGATTGAAGATGCCTGCTGGAGGGCAGGCGGCATGAGTCAGGCTGCTCCTGCTCAGCGGATCAGCGATTTCACCAGGGGAATTGTATCGGATACTTTGCCGGAATGTTCCTACAATCCAGGCATTGTTTCAGCACCATTACACGAAATCCTTCCGGCCTCTGTTTCTGGCAGGTTGCAGGAAGCCTTTCTGCAATTCGATAAAATGATGAAAGGTTATCACACTTCGGAAGCCGTTATCCTGGGAACCGAATCGCGTACATCGTCACCAATACGAATACTGCGGAATAACGACACACTCGAACATGTTAACCTGCCCGGATTATATCCTTGTGGCGAAGGAGCCGGATATTCAGGAGGTATCGTATCATCTGCGATGGATGGTGTAAGATGTGCCCAGGCAGTTGTAAAAAAATACAGGAAATAACTCTACAATAATTTGAATATTAGCTTACTTTTATATCCTCAATAATTACTTGTTTTATGATGGATATTTTACCCACCGACAACCTTTTCCCCGGCCTGAGGAAGAAGGCTTCATTCAAGCAGGATGTATACAGGAACACACTTGAAACGTTCAGGCTTTTCAAATCCATTCTTATTGAAATGGATCAGGAATACAGACAGAAGTTTAAAAATGAACCCTTACAGATTCCTTTTGAATACCGCGATAAGGGCGAATTTGAAGCTGAACTCAAATTTGGGGGAGATATTCTGATCTTCACAATGCATACTAATATTTTTGAGTTTTCGCGCGACCACGAGGTAATGAAAACCAGCTATATTCACGAAAACACACT
>CAZBZA010000129.1:6307-8253 GCA_964495865.1 uncultured Lentimicrobiaceae bacterium | reverse complement strand
TCTGCAAATAAACCCTACCTTTGCACCCTTTTTCACAAGTAAAATTTTCATGCAAAGTATTCGTAACATTGCCATAATTGCCCACGTTGACCACGGCAAAACAACACTGGTTGACAAGATATTACACAGCTGTAACCTGTTTCGCGACAATCAGGAAACCGGCGAGCTTATACTCGACAACAATGACCTGGAACGTGAACGCGGTATCACTATTACGTCGAAAAACGTTGCTGTCGAATATAAAGGTATTAAAATTAACATTATTGACACCCCTGGCCACGCCGATTTTGGTGGCGAAGTGGAACGTGTTCTGAAGATGGCTGATGGTGTTCTTCTGTTGGTTGATGCTTTCGAAGGTCCGATGCCTCAAACGAGGTTCGTAACCCAAAAAGCGCTTTCTCTCGGACTTTTACCAATTGTTGTTATTAACAAGGTAGATAAAGAAAACTGCCGTCCCGATGAAGTTCAGGAGCAGGTTTTCGAACTTTTTTTCAATCTCGAAGCTACTGACGAACAGCTTGATTTTCAAACGATTTATGGTTCGAGTAAGCAAGGTTGGATGAATACTACCTGGCTCGAAGAAACTGATAATATTTTCCCCTTACTTGATGCCATCATAAAATATATTCCTGAAGCTCCGATTCCCGAAGGACCTTTACAGATGCAGATTACTTCCCTCGATTACAGTTCTTATGTAGGTCGTATTGCAATAGGTCGTGTTTCACGCGGTGAGGTTAAGGAAGGCATGAATGTGGCACTTCTGAAAAGGGACGGAACCATAACCCGGTCAAAAATCAAGGAATTGTATTCCTTTTCAGGACTCGGACGTGTTAAAGTATCCTCTGTTCATTCAGGCGATATCTGTGCTTTGGTAGGCCTCGAAGGTTTTGAAATCGGCGATACTGTTACTGATCCTGAAACACCCGAGCGTTTGCCTGATATCCATATCGATGAGCCTACCATGAGTATGCTTTTTACCATTAACAATTCACCGTTTTTTGGCAAGGAAGGCAAATTTGTTACTTCGCGCCACCTGAGCGAACGACTGGAGAAAGAAATAGAAAAAAACCTTGCATTACGTGTTGAATCAGCTGGTTCGTCGGACCAGTTTATCGTATTTGGCCGGGGTATTCTGCACCTTTCTATCCTTATCGAAACTATGCGACGCGAAGGCTACGAATTGCAGGTGGGTCAGCCACAGGTAATTGTAAAGGAAATTGACGGTGTAAAATGTGAACCTATCGAATTGCTGATTGTTGATACGCCGCAGGAAGTTTCTGGAAAGGTGATTGAACTGGTTACACAGCGCAAAGGCGAATTACAGGGCATTACTCCGAAAGGAGATTTATTGCACCTCGAATTTGTGATCCCGTCGCGTGGTATCATTGGTTTACGTAATGCGGTTTTAACGGCTACTGCCGGCGAAGCAATTATAGCTCATCGTTTCAAAGCTTTTGAGCCATGGAAAGGAGCTTTGCCACAGCGACTGGCCGGGGTTTTGATCAGCATTGATACAGGAATGGCAACTGCTTACAGTATTGATAAACTTACCGATCGTGGTAGATTTTTCGTTGAACCGTTTGACGAAATTTATGAAGGTCAGATTGTAGGCGAAAATTCGCGCGATAACGACCTCGGAGTCAATATCAGCAAAGCCAAGCAAATGACTAACTTCCGTACTACGGCAAAAGACGAAGCTGTCCGAATGCCGCCGGCTGTTAAATTTACACTTGAAGAAGCGCTGGAATATATACAGATTGACGAAATGGTTGAGATTACGCCTAAATCCATGCGCCTTCGCAAAATTTACCTCAAAGAATACGAAAGAAAACGGATGTCGAAGTAGGATAGGAAAGGATTTACGATTTACGAATGACGATTTACGATTGTGTAGGTCGTCATTCGTTTTTTTTAGTAACAGGTAAATGCTTTAATTGTAAATTGCA
>CAZBZA010000129.1:0-6207 GCA_964495865.1 uncultured Lentimicrobiaceae bacterium | reverse complement strand
ACCAAATTCCAAAAACCAAAACCTCCCAAATCTTTCTATCGATGAAATCAATCAATCAATCATTATTGCTGGTTTTCGTATTAATATTTAGTCTTTTTGCCAAAGCCGACGAAGGCATGTGGCTGCCGGGGCTTATAAGTAAATATAATATCAGTGCAATGCAGCAGGCTGGTCTGAAACTTACGGCCGAGCAAATATACAATGTGAACCAGTCCTGCGTTAAAGACGCAATTGTTTCACTTGATTATGGCGGATGTACCGGTTCGATAATTTCGCCCAAGGGATTGCTGATTACCAACCACCATTGTGGTTACGAAGCTATTGCTGAACAGAGTTCGGTGGGAAGTGATTTCCTTACTGACGGTTTCTGGGCCATGCGCCCGGAAGAAGAACTTCCTATTCCCGATAAAACAGTGTCATTCCTCATCCGGATGGAAGATGTTACCGCCCAAGTACTTGCAGGTATAACTCCCGGCATGGATGAAGGTGAGCGAGGATTGGCCGTGCAAACAGCATCGGATAATATTATTGAAGCAAAGGAAGCTGAAACAGGGTATGAGGTTACAGTAGAAAGTATGTTCGAAGGAAATGAATATTATATGTTTGTTTACCAAACATTTAAAGACATTCGCATGGTTGGTGCGCCTCCTTCGTCGATAGGAAAGTTTGGCGGCGATACCGATAACTGGATGTGGCCAAGGCATACCGGCGATTTCTGCCTGTTGCGTGTTTATTCGGATGCTGATGGTAAACCAGCTGAATTCTCGAAAAGCAATAAGCCTTATGCTCCAAAGCATTTCCTTCCGGTTTCGCTGGCAGGGATCAAAGAAGGCGATTTTTCAATGATACTTGGCTATCCTGGCGCTACCGACCGTTATTTAACGTCTTACGGAATTAACGAAAAGCTCACGCAATCGAATCCTGCCGATATCAAAGCCAAATGGGCTAAAATGGAAGTGATGAAGAAATACATGGATGCCGATGATGCCACTCGCATAGCTTATGCAGGGAATTATGCATACCTGGGAAATTTCTGGAAAAAATCGCTTCAGGAAAGCAAAGCATTGAAACGGCTGAAAGTGTATGATGATAAAAAGAAAACAGAAGACGATTTTGTGGCATGGGTTAACGCCGATGAAAGTCGCAAAACCCGCTATGGATCAGTAATGGACGATTTTGCTGCTGTTTACAAAATGGCAGCTGAAACCCGCGCCAACGAAGCACTTGTTTACACCGGTGAACTTCTGCAGGACACACGGATTCTGTATATTGCTTTTCAAACCGGTGAACTTTCGAGCCGTTTCGATTCGACTGATTTCGACGAAATGATCGCTATCAATAAAACAAGGGCTGCAAAATTTTACAAAACCTTTAATCCGGAACTGGAAAAGGAAATGATGAAAACTATGCTCACTTTGTATTCCAAAAATGTTGCAACACAATATATTCCTGATATTTACGAAACCATTAAGAAGAAACACAAAGGCGATATCAACAGGTATGTAGATTATATTTTCGAACGTTCCATTTTTGCATCCGAAGCAAATTTGATGGGGTTTTTAAATAATCCGAAAAAGAAAACTCTCGAAAAAGATCCTGCTTTTGTAGCCGCAAATTCATTTATTACATCGTACATGGTTTCGCGTCTGGCACAAATGCTCGATGAGGATAAATTTTCGGCAGCCCGTCGCAACTATATTGCCGGCTTGCGCGAAATGAACCCGGGAACTGTTTTTTATCCCGATGCCAACAGTACCATGCGTTTAACTTATGGAAGTACAAAACCCTATAAACCGGCTGATGCGCTTTTCGCTGATTACTACACTACTCTGGAGGGCGTTATGGAAAAGGAAGACCCTTCGAATGAGGAATTTATTGTTTCGCCAAAATTGAAAGAGCTGTTTTTAAAAAAGGATTTCGGGCCATATGCGTCAGATAGTATAATGCATGTTTGTTTCCTTACAACCCATGATATTACAGGTGGCAATTCGGGAAGCCCTGTAATAAATGCAAATGGCGAGTTGATAGGTGTGGCTTTCGATGGAAATTCCGAAGCCATGAGCAGCGATATTAAATTCGATGTAAACCTGCAACGCACTATTAACGTTGATATCCGTTATGTGCTGTTTGTTGTGGATAAATATGCCGGCGCAGGATATCTGGTGGATGAAATGACGGTGGTGAGATAGGGATGGAGGGTTAAATTTTAAGGGTTCGGGAAGTTCTTTAATATTCATAAAAGATTTTCAGACTGAACGATATAAAAATTACTGTCTTGCTGAAAAGCTTAACTGACGGGAGATGTAGCCCCTCTCCTTGAGGAGAGGGGTTGGGGTGAGGTGTTTATTGGAGTTCAATCTTATAACTAGCTGTTTTCGGTTAGGAATTATGAATCCCGAACTTACAAATCACTCCTCTTTATATTGTAAGTCGATTTTTTCCAGATTTTGCGCGATCGTTCGAAAATGCCTCCGATAAAGGCTGGCGGCAGCAATTCAACAAACCAGCGCATTATTTTGGTGCCCAGCGCTAAAAACATCAGGTTGATAAATACTTCCATGGCATATCGCTGAAAGGTAAATCCGCCCACAGAATAACCAAACTCGGGCACTGGCAGTCCGAGCATTTTCCTGAAACGAATGCGGATAAATGTTCCGCGCTTTTTCAGATCGTAGCCATGCGAATGCATTGTAATGGCTTCGTTTTCGTCAATAGGCTGAAGGTCAAGAACTCCTTGCTGTTGCATTTGCTCCAGTATATGTTGTCCTTTTTCCGAGCGGGCTATTACCATCGAAAAACCTTTGCCTCTTTCTTCGTAAACCGGTGCCCATGCATCGCCACCCGAAATATCAGTAAACTCATTGCTGAGATCGCTGCACAACAAACTATTCTTTAGTATATGAAAGGGAATCAGGTAATTGGCATGAAATTTAGGGAGCTGTATCACTTCGCCATTTCGAAATTCAACACGCATATTTCCCGGCCATTCGCCATACCTGAAATAGAGTTTGGTAATTTGAGTATAGTCGTTATACCCGTATGATTTAAGGAAACTGCGAACCGACGAAAAATGCAGCGTATTGCCATAAAAAGGCCCGAAAATATATTCAATATTTTGAACCCACGGATGATTGGCCTGCTGCAGTTTGCGTATGGACTGAACCTGTCCGGGAAGACCTACATACGCCAGCTTGCCTTTAAAACTTCCGATTTCGGGCAGGATCTCATTTACCGAAGTGATAATATATTTGCTTTGAGCGGCTTCAATAATTTGAGCAGAAGTGGTTGCAATAAAACTTTTTGAAAGCCAGGGTTCAGTCTCCGACATGCCTGTAACCACAGCGCCGTCGATCATTTTATTTTCGAGAAGCCAGATAAGAACAGCACTCAGAATCCCACCGCTTGCTCCTTGTTTCCGCACTTCATCGTTTCGGGCATACCCGATACTGATTGATTGGGAAGGACCCGTATAAACATGAAAAGGAGTGCCTTCTGTATAAATTTGTTTTCTGAAATCCGGGAAATTAAACTCTTTTCCTGCACATGCCTGCCAGATTAAATCTGAAGTTTTTTCATCCGGCTTGCTGATGATTTTTGGAAGATAATCACCGGTTTTGTCCGAGAACACAATTTTTCCCTGCGATAATCCCACGCAGCTTCCACACCTGTTGCACAGGTTATGGCTTATCACTTCGCGGAGTTTGTTAAGGCTTGTTGCAGACATAAAACTGGCGGATTCCTAGTTCAGCAATAAATGTTCCCTGCGTGGAACGGATAATTTTTTCGGCGAATTGTTTTAAAAATGAAGGACCTACCGGAAGCAAAACAGTGCCTTCGTGCAACGTAAGATTCCATCCGGAAGCTTTAAGCCATTGTTTTACAGTGCGTGAGGAAGGAAATTTGTGTGGTCCTTCGCCGTGTCCGCCAAACAAAGCGGTAAAAATACGGTAAGGAATTTCGCTTGTAGCAGGCGGGCAACTCAGCACCATGATTGCGCCTGGCTTTGAGATGCGGTTCAGTTCTTTCAGGAAAATCAAAGGTTCAGCAGCGTGTTCAAGCGTTTCGAGAGTAAGTATGCGGTCGAAAGAATTATCCGGAAAAGGTAGTTGCGAATAGGTCGAAAGCTTAACGTGTTTCAGCCAGGGGCGGAGCGATGCAGCTACATCAATAAGTCCCTGCGATATTTCGGCATTTATAATTTTAAGGCTCGATTCCGCTTTTTGGAGGTATTCGGCAGCCTCGCCATCGCGGCTGGTAATATTAAGTACGGTAAAGTCCTTTTGAAGTTGCAGATGCGGAATACTGAAGCTAAAACGCTGATCGTGTGCACCTTTTACCTTATTATTTTCGGCAACGTAAATGTTTGCCACTTTATCCCAGTGTTTTTCAACATCGGTGTCGCTCCACAGTGGTTTATCCGAAATAGTATTTTCTCCCATTTAATAGAATGCTACAGCGATTTTTTCCGGCTGAGTATCGAAATCTGATCGGCAATAAGCCCGAAAAAGAACATAAACATACCAAAAGTCAACAGTACCGTGCCCGAAATGGCAAACCTACCGTATTCGTAATATCCATAAAATCCCCATACAAGTCCGGTCGCTGTTGCCAAAAGGCTGCCAGGGAAGAAGACCTTCATCGGGTTAAACAGCATAATGATCCTGAACAGCAGCAATATGGTTTTGGAGCCATCTTTTATAAACTTAACTGAGCTGGGGCGGCCATGCCTTTCAATAACTTTGATCGGGAAAGTACCAATGCTGTAACCTTCTTTTAAAAATGCGAGTGTTGAGGTGGTTGAGAACGAAAATCCATTTGGCATAATGTGCAACATGGGAGCAATAAGTTCGCGGTTAAAACCACGGAATCCTGAATTATAATCTGGAAGTCTCTGTTCTACAAGATATTCGCCTACTTTTCGGATTATTAATTTGCCTTTTTTGCGGTTGTTCACCTGATGCGAATCTGCCCCACGTTCGCCAATTACCATATCGAATTCATCCAGCATATCTATCACTTGCCCGAGGGACGATGGATCATGCTGTCCGTCGCTGTCGAGCATAACTACTTTTTGTCCGCTGGCTTTACGTATGCCTGATTTTAGCGCTGCGCCATAGCCCTTGTTAATACCATGCCTGATAAGTCGTACGGGAAATCCTTTTATTATTTCTGCTGTCCGGTCGGTAGAACCGTCGTCAACAACCAGGATTTCGTGTTTTTCATGTAGCCCTCT
This sequence comes from uncultured Lentimicrobiaceae bacterium, assembly GCA_964495865.1. Lineage (GTDB taxonomy): Bacteria > Bacteroidota > Bacteroidia > Bacteroidales > UBA4417 > UBA4417. The sequence continues at coordinate 974 of CAZBZA010000129.1, read as the reverse complement.
TTGCTGCATGTCGGCTAACAGAGAACCAATAGAAGCTTCCTCGTTATAAGCAGGGATAATGATTGTAACTAGTTTTTTTTCAAGCATTTTTACGATATTCTGAATCAGGAGTTAACCTGTATATTCAATTAGTATTTGTCGTCTTCGTCGAACCTGCTGCTTCCGCTGTTATTGTTATCATCAAATTCGGAACAATTAAAATAATCTTCTTTTAAACCCTCAGGCCTTTCGAAATCGCCCTTTGTTAGCTGAAGCGAGTTATCAGCATACACTTTTTTCATATACAGGGCCCAAATGGGTAAAGCCATATTAGCGCCTTGTCCGAGTGATGTAGACCGAAACCGGATGGAACGGTCGTCGCCGCCAACCCAAACGCCTGTAACCAGATCAGGCGTGAGGCCCATAAACCAGCCGTCGGAATTGCTTTGTGTTGTACCGGTTTTACCGGCAATAGGATTGGTAAGTCCATATTTCCCTCTCAGTCGGGCACCGGTTCCGCTTTCGACAACGCCTTTCATCAGGCCGATCATCATATAAGCGGTTTCTTCGTTCATAGCTTCATCCTGATGGGGAACAAACTGTGCGATTACATTTCCGTTTTTGTCTTCAATACGGGTGATAAACAGGGGTTGAACAAAAATTCCCTTATTTGCAAAAGTGCTCATGGCTCCGGTCATTTCATAAAGGGAAATATCGGGCGTGCCAAGACAAATGGACGGAACAGCAGGCAAAGGACTGAAAATACCCATCTTACGTGCTATTTTAATTACAGCCTGTGGCGAAAACCGTTTTATCAGGTAAGTCGAAATCCAGTTTATTGAATTGGCAAGCGCTTCCTTTAGCGTTACCATTTGTCCTTCTTTGTAATCGCTCGAATTGGAAGGTGACCATAATTTGCCGTTAGCTTCTATCGAATATTGAACATTGGGAACTTTTGAACAGGGATACATCTGTCCGTCCTGCATGGCAACGGT
>CAZBZA010000128.1:0-8269 GCA_964495865.1 uncultured Lentimicrobiaceae bacterium | reverse complement strand
ATAACCAAATGATGTCGCAGATTATTTATGCAGGATTCCCTGTGGGCGAAATTACATGTCCGACCAAATATTTCAAAGAGGCATCGTCAATAAATCTTACGCGAAGTACAATATATGCGTTTGGCGTGCTTAAAACTTCCATGTCGCACTTTATGAATAAGCTTGGTTTGCTGCACTCAAAGCGCTATCGTAAGCCACAACCGGCGAAGTAATAACCGGCACCATACTTCAGTCACGCAATAATATTTAATCGAAAATTTCGAATTTCAGATTGTCGATAAATACAGGATCTTCACCTTCGAGCCAGAAGTAGGCTTTCATCTTGTCATCAACTGAACGCACTTCAGGTGTGAGATAATCCATCTGCATAGGATTCCATTTGCCGGGTTTCATGTCAAATTCCTTAAGCGAAATATTCAGCGCCTTATAACTGTAATTTTCGCCTTTGTGGGTGAAGGTTACAACCATCGAAGCCTTACTCTGGCTGGGTATAACCGTGGGATATACCATGGCTGTAAGTCGTATCCATGCGTGATCCTTTGAAGTTATTTCGGAAAAAGGCATTTCGAGCGCCGGCGAAAAGGGATTTTCCTTAGTGAGTTTCAGCGACGATTTACCTTCGAAAACTGTATCGCTGTTTAGTGATAAAGTCTTTTCCTCACTTTCTTCGAAATTCAGAAGTAAAGCTGTTCGTTTTTTATACTCAGTTTCATTGCTGAGTTTCTCATTGGCATCCGTAGGGCGTTCGATAAGCAGAAGCTTCCTGTCGGCTTCAGTGGCACTGGTTTTAAGAAAAGTAGCAAAGTAATACGCTTTTGTCATCCGGGTGCGGTCAAGGATGCCGGTGGCCCATTGCCAGGTCTGGAAGATGTTCAGCAGTACTATCAGTGAGAAAATGACTAAAAAAGCAATTTTCAGCGGTTTACTGGAGGATCTTACCCATTCGAGGAAATAGCCCAGTGGTATTGAAAGCAGCACATACGAAGACAGCATGGCCCGCTGGCTAAAGCTGCCTCCTCCATACCACCAGGCCGTCCAGCTGGAGATGATCCAGAGATTGATCCCGAAATAAAGCACAAAGGAGACAAACAATTCCCGGTTTTTTCGAAGTAATGCATAATGGCCTGCAATGGCAAACACAACCAGCGGAGTATAGATAAACCACCCTTTACGGAAACTGAACAGGAATTGCAGCGTATAGGGTGCCCAAAGATCCAGCCCTTCGCCGGGGTTCTGGTAGGTATAGTAAATCCAGTGACCAGTAACGTATTTCCAGTAAGCCATCTGCGGAAGCCCTCCCAGGAACACCGAAACTACCAGGATCAACAGGTGCGGCCAGTGCTTCTTGATGAGCTGCCATTTGCGGATTAAGGTCTCCTTATTATAAATTCCCCATAATAACGGGATCAGGATGCAAACCATCTCCGAAGGCCGCACCGCTACTGCCAGTCCCATGCTCAGCCCCAGGCCGATGGCTTGCCAGGATTTTTTTTCCCGGTGCCACTTCAAGCTGTACCAGATAATGAAAGTGTACAAAGTAAAGAGGTAATTATGGGTCAGGAAACCCTCGAAGGCTGTCATCTGGAAGTAATTGGTCCCGGCAACCACCAAAACAAGCAGGATACTGGTAAGCGTATCATCGAAAAATTCCATCAGGATTTTTCGAAGCATAAAAACCCCGATAAAGGCATACGCCAGACCGCTGATGGCAAATCCGTACTGGTAAGGGAGGGAAAAACCGTCGGCAGGTAGCCCTGTCAACAGGCAATACAAATGAGAAATAAAGAAGGCAGGAGCATTAAGTATAGCCAGACCGATCCCCTCCTTGATCACCCAAAAGGAGTCCTGCACCTGGTAAAGCTGGTACAATGTGCCGGTCGATTGGTATTTATCCACCAGGGCTTTCACCCAGCTCAGGTCTTCCAGCCGCAGGTCATGGTAAATGAAAGTAGCAGGAAGGTAAAGGTAATACCCAAAAACATCCCACGTAAGTATATTCAAAGGAGGATATACGAAACGGAAAAATACGATTCCGCCAATGAGTAACATACTCACCCATGCCGACGGACTCATTGCAAACTTTATTCTGTATTTTATCATTATCCTTTCAATCTATTATACCAAACTCAAACCACTCTGAAACAATTGTGAAACCACTCTGAAACAAACTGAAACCACTTTGAAACATTTCAAACCCTTCAAACCTTTCAAACCCTTCAAACATTTCAAACAAAAATAGACCCTTCAAACATTTCAAAACCCTTCAAACCCAAGCGGCATCCATTCAAGCCTTAGGTCGTCAATATAAATGCGGTTTTTCCCGTTGTACCATACGTACACTTTGTAATTGCCATCGGCAGGTGTCGAACGGTCGATAACATCGGTCAGTGAAAGCTCAAACCATTCACCAGGCTTACTTGCGACATTTAAATCCTTAGCAGTAATGTATTTATATACTTTACGATCAGCATCATCAATACTCAATACCAACAATATTTTTCCTTTTTCATTCGCTGACGGATTCAAGACACGCACACTGGCTTTAAGTGAGATGTTGCTGCTTCCCGGCAGGTTTTCAAGTTTTCCTTCAGCAGCAGGGCTGTATAGAAAATCTGGCGATAATTCGATACTTTGTTTCCCGCTGCTACTTTTAAGCGTACTTATTTGTTTCTGTTGCTCTTTGCTAAGTTCATTTTCGAAATCGTTGTAATAAAACTGTTTTGGAACGGCCTGGGTTGTATCCCGGGGCGCTTTCATAAATACCGCCAGTTTATATTTTTCGCCGCCAATAATGGTGAAACTTTCGCGGGGAGTAAAAATATTCAGCAGCTGCAGATTATCGTTTTTCATCAGCGAGTCGAAAGGTAGCTTGCCTTCGAAACCGGCAAACTGGGCATCCCAAATAAGCAACTCGCCCGATTTCATCAGGTTAGCAGGGTTAATATTTTCGTACGAATACATTTTAAAACATGCATTCTGATCGAAAGGATCTTTATCCATATAAAACGGGTACATGGGATCGGTGTAAAAAGCCCTTCTCTCACTGTATTTCGATTTTTTCAGCCAGTTGGTCAGATTTTCCATAACAACAAAGTTCTTGCCGGTTTGCATTGGTACTCTGTTGTAAGTAAACGGTTTATACACAACTAATGAGATAATAAAAGCTCCCATCACAAAGTACAACCAGGTCCGGATTTTTGCTTTCTCCATTACCCATTCGAAACCGGCTAATGAAATTATTGCGGCCAGCGGCAATACACAAGCAATAAAACGGGTTGATGACAAAACTCCCATCATTCCTTGCCACCAGAGGAAACTCTGTGCTAAAATAAATCCAAAAACAGCAGGGATAATCAGGAAATAGAGGGTTACGTTTTTTATGTCCTTAAGACTTTCGCGATCAGTTTTCAGGTTCAATATGCTATAAATCAAGCCTGTAACTGACATGATAATCAAAGGATAATTCAAAATATGATCCATTTTACGGAAATAGAACCAGAACGATCCGCTTCCATAAAGTTCGGACCCGGTACTGCTATATGGCATTTTTGTAAAGAACCACAACAGGTCGTGATGTACCGGCCAGCCTGCTATGCTGAACAGGATAAAACCGGTTAAAAGGAAAGGCAGTGATTTGTATTGTTTCATCCAGATAAGTACCGGAATGAAAAGTGCAATGTACATCATACCTTCGGTACGCACAAAAGGTATAAGTGAAATAACGATTGCTGACCATATAAACCGCTTACTGATAAACAGGTATATGGATAAAATAAGCACCAGGCTGAAAAGTATTTCGGTCAGGCTGGTGTACATAATAAACAGGTAAACAGGTGTAAAAACCGTAAAAATAATTGCAACCCAGGCGTGGCGGAAACCCAGGCGTTTGGCAATCAGGTAAGCAAACCAAGCACTAAGCAATCCGCAAAGCAGGTTAAAAAATATTGCTCCGTTATAGCCAAATTGCGCTAAGGGTGCCGAGAGGATGGTAAACAATGGTTTTCCCCAGTGGTTCAGAAATAAATCCGGGTATTTAAATGCGTAACGTGCAATCTGATAATGGGTTATTGAGTCGGTTTCGCCGTTAAACCCTGTCGAAAGCAATTGAAGTATAACCAGAACAATGCCTGTGATCAGTAAAATAAGAGGAGCAACTACTTTATTTTCGAACTTCATTTTTATTTGGTTTTTGAATATCGGCTTTCTTTGTTAGAGTCAGCATTATTGATTACTAATTCCATCACCTGACCCGATATTCCAGTGTAATTCAGATGGAGTTTAGCCACTGTTTTATCCGCTTTTTGCAGGGCGGCAATGTTGTATAACTTTTACAAAATAAATTTTGTAAAAGCTGTTACAAAACTATTAATACAAAAGCATTTTATCAAAATAATATGCCATTCGTCCATAAATTGAAGTATTTCAAAGCATGAACATAGATGAAACCTGAATCAATTCAGATTTAAAGATTCTTCCGGCTGCTTTTTTTAAGGCCTTTTAGGATTGATATGTTCAAATCGCTGAACTTTATATTCGACTTGAGCTGGTTATAAAAAAAGATTTTAATAGTTTCAGCTGTTTCGGGTATGTTCTCCAGATAAATCCTCTGATGAAAATGAGCAGGTGAAGTCGCATCCGAATACAAGGATTGTAGGTAAATGTAGGATGATTCGAGAGACTTATTTTGTTTGTTCCAAACATCACAAACTAAAATGCACCTGAATGGAAACCGCTCTGATTGAGCATTAAAATCAACGTCGAAACAAAAGGGGAGATTCCTGAATTCTTCTGCATCATTTACTTGAGTTACATTAAAATATTCCTGGTTGCCCTCAAATTGAATGTTATGAACTTCTGAAACCTGAATCCATTCGAATTCTTTTTGTCGTTTCAGAAGATATACCTGTACGTCAAAGTCGAAATATACCGTATCATATCCTGGTACCGGAGTTTTCCCGATTGAATTGTTTGCAATTATAAAGTCCGAAATATGACTTGGGAATTTGTTCGGCTGAGGTGAATTCATTCCTTTACCTGAAATGAAATTATAATATTGATACTCTCTGTCCAGTATTGGATTAGTTGAGATGGTAGGTAAACATTTCATTGCTTGCGACTCAACAGCAATTTTTGCAAAAATTTCTTTTGGTAATGTGTCGTAACGCCAGCAGGGGGCATAGCTGAAGTTAAAAGTTGCGATAAATTGTATAAACATCACTGCAGTCACTACATAGCCAGCTATTTTGTACACAGTGTTCTTTGTTTCATTTATCGAAACAAACAAGGGTGCCATGATGAGTACATAATAATAAGCAGCCATTCGCCCTTCAGGATATTCCACTCCGAAAAGATGGTTTAAGGCAATGGTTCCGGCAGCTGTTCCCCATAATAGCAATTGTATCAATAGTGCGGGCGATTTAAATTGCTTTTTAAGCAAAATGTTTAATGCTGTTGCAACCAGAGTTAAAGCTATGACACCCAATGTAATATATCCTATATAGCTACCAGGTTTTCCGGAAAAATCATCAATTCCATTAAATACTACAGCTTTTAGAAAACTCTTAGCCTCGCTGCCGTATATTTCGCTGTGGGCTTTGATGAATAATGAATAGGTAATTGCATAATAAAATGGAACAGCAAATAATATGATTGCACCAGAAACTACAAAAGCGGCATTCTTAAGGTTACGTGATATAATCTGATGCTGAAGAAACAACACACCGAAGAGAAACCCTGCAACCAGACCGGGTATCATCAGGCCCATATATGCCCAAACTCCAACCGATGAGGCAAACACACCAGGCAATATACTTTTTGTCGCATGTGTTTTACTATATTCCAACAGGTAGTATATAACAGTAACAAGCATCGCCATCGAAATGCCATATCCGCGCGCAAGGGAGAAAAACGATAGCATATAAAGCGACGAAATCATAGTGGCAAACCATGAAATTTTTAGCCATCGAGGTGAAAATGTATTCCCGATTTTCCAAACAAAAATCAGATAAATGGTATAGCTTAGTAGATTAGCCAGGCGCAAAATAAAAATATGATCACCGAAAAGAAGAAAAAAAAGATGTGCGAAAAGTGTGTTCAGGACATGATTGTTAGTATCAGCATTTGAATAAAATGGTTGAAAATCACCCGTCTGTATATAAAGAAAAAAGGAGTTTATTTCATCATGATATGCAGGTATTAAATAGGCTCTGGCTGCAACATAAATAAAAGACAGAATACCTGCAATAAGTATAATTGTGTTTTCTTTTGAAAGCTTTTTCATATCTGATATTTAAATCTCAGTTTCGGTTAGAAACGTTTTAATCTCAAAATCCCGATGCTTTATATCTGGAAAACTTCTTGTGTTGGTTTGGTCTGATGTGAACACTTTAAAATTTAAATTTTCAGTGTCCAGTGGTAGTAGAAATAATGTAGGCTTTTTCTAAATACCCGGAATCTGGTCTATTTACTGAAAACATTATACTTTACAATACAGTACAAAGCTCTGAAACCATCTTTCCAGTTAATCTTTTTCCCTTCGGCATACGTACGGCCATAATACGAAATACCGGTTTCATAAATACGGATATTAGGTATACGACTGATTTTGGCTGTTACTTCCGGTTCAAATCCAAAGCGGTTTTCTTTCAGATTGAGTCCTTTTATAATATCGGACTTGAAAAGCTTGTAGCAGGTTTCCATATCCGTAAGGTTGATATTGGTAAGCAGGTTCGATAAATACGTAAGAAACTTGTTACCAATGGTATGAAAGAAAAACAAAACCCTGTGTGGCTTGCCGCCGATAAAACGGCTGCCGTAAACCACATCAGCAAAGCCATCGAGGATTGGTGGTAGCAGGATATTGAATTCGCGCGGATCATATTCGAGGTCGGCATCCTGTACAATAATAAAATCGCCGGTCGAAACCTTTATGCCTGTATGAAGGGCAGCTCCTTTTCCACGGTTTACTTCATGTTTCTGATAATTGATTTCTATCCCCGGATTTTCGTTCCGGAAACGGAACAACTCAGCTTCGGTATCGTCCTTCGAACAATCGTTTACTACAACCAGCTCTTTTTCAATGCCTTGAATCAGTTCAACCGAGCTAACTCTTTTAAGTATGTTATAAATGGTAGCCTGCTCGTTGTAAGCAGGAATAATTACGGAAAGCTTCATGTTTCTCTGTTTCTGTCAGTGATATTTTAATCCTGCTATGGGCTGCAGGAAATCGTGCAAATCTACTATTAGTATTGTACTTACGCAAACTGGTGTTTACGTATTGGAAATTTGGACGAAATGGGATCTATATTGTTTTATTATTTAACCACGATCCGAAGCCTCGGATTAGCCGTATTGAGCGAATAGGGTAGGATTGTGGTATTGTCGATATACAGATATTCAATCCGGCGGCAGTTGCTCACCGATTCGGGCAAGGTAAGCATAGGGCCGCTTCGCGCAATATCCAGTTCAACCAGGCCGGTTAAATTTCCGAGTGTGACCGGTAATTCAGTAAGGCTGTTTTTGCCAATAACCAGGAACCTTAAATTAGTAAGATTGCCTATTTCATTCGGAATTTCCAGAAGTTGGTTATCATTCAGGTAGAGGAATTCCAGTTTTTTCAGGTTTCCAATACTTGGTGGCAAATTTTCCAGTTTGTTGTATTCGAGGTGCAGTTCTTCAAGCGCAGTGAGTTCGCCAAAATCAACAGGCAACTCCTCAATTTCATTGTGTTTCAACGAAAGTTTTTTCAGTTTTTTCAGGTTTGCTATCGATGCCGGAAGCGATGTAAGCTTGTTGCTGCTGATAATCAGTGTTTCGAGGTTTTCGAGCTCGCCAATCTCAACAGGAAGTTTCTCGAAACCGGTTTTAAAAATCTCTATCGATTTCAGGTTTTTCATTTTGCCGATCTCAGGGGGCAAAGTTTTAAGATTTGTATAGCTGATTTTAAGCTTTGTAACTGATAACGGGTTAGCAACTGCCCTGTCGAGTGCTTTGGTTCCGGAACAATTGGTGAAAATGATAATACTTGCAATACATAGAACAATCAGAAGCGGTTTCATATTCCTTTTTTAAATGGTAAGAAATTAATCAGTAAGGTATTATTTCTAATTATGGTTATCTCTTTTAACCCTTCAATCCCCCCTCAATCCCCTCAATCCCTTCAATCACCTCAATCTCATCAATCCCCTCAATCTCATCAATCCCCCCTCAATCTATTCCTGAAAATAAACCCTTTTCACCCGTTGCGAAATACCTGAAAGAATTTCATAAG
>CAZBZA010000127.1:0-8355 GCA_964495865.1 uncultured Lentimicrobiaceae bacterium | reverse complement strand
AGTTTTTAAGTTGATTTTGATGCTGATTTATTTTGTATATTTGATCTTGAATTTATCCTTAATGATAACATACTAAATTGACTATCATGAAAAACAGTCTTTTGTTATTGCTAATAATAGCCATGAGTTTATTGAGTTTCCCTGCACTTTCGCAAACGGAGAGTGATACGACACTTCTGGGTTTGCCAGGAGATAACCTGGATTTGTTTGCTGTGCTTGACCTTTTTCAAAAGTCTAAAACCATCGAAGATTTCGAAAAAAGCCTGAATGACTCAGAAAAAAAAATTAACAACCTGGATTTGAATTTAGATGAAAAAGTGGATTTCATTAAGGTTGTGACACAGCAAAAGGATAAGGATTTTACATTTATACTACAGGTTGATGTAACCGAAAAGGAAAAACAGGATGTTGCCGTTATTCTTGTATCAAAAGATAAAAGCGATAAAGTAACTATGCAGATTGTAGGCGACAAAGAATTGTATGGCAAGGACTATGTTATTGAACCTAAGCCTGCAACACCTCCAAGCACCCCTAATCCGGGGTATGGAGGCACCGACCCGATTGCAGTAGCTAAAACTTCACCCACTACTGTTGTTGTAGTGGAATCGGCACCAATTGTACAGTATGTATATTCCCCTGTTTATGTGCCCTATTATCCTCCGTATTATTACGGATATTACCCTCCATATTTTGCTATGGCTACGGTAGTGGCGGTTGGGATTTATCGTCATAACAATTATTATTACCATGGCGGGTATTACGGTGGTTATCATGGAGGGTATCACGGAGGAGGTAATACAGTGGTTATTCATAATACGAATAACTACAACAATTACAATAATCACAGAAATACATCAAATACTGTAAACCATAATAATGTGAGCGGCAACTATGGTGGTAACAGAGGAGGAGCATCAACGCGTCCATCAACCGGAACTTCACCTTCAACACGTCCGTCAACCGGCACATCTGCATCAACACGTCCGTCAACCGGCACTTCAGCATCAGCTCGACCGTCAACCGGCACTTCAGCATCAACACGTCAAACCTCAGCTTCTCCATCTACCCGACAGTCGGGTAGTTCAAGTGCTTCAACACGGCAATCAAGTCCAAACTATTCCTCCCAATCCAAGCCTTCATCAACGTCTTCAGCAGGAGCATCCCGTACCCGAAGCAGCGGAAGTTCAGGTTATAGTAGTGGTGGAAGTTCCAGAAGCAGTGGCAGTTATAGTGGTGGTGGATCAAGAGGTGGTGGAGGTGGTGGAGGCAGAAGGCGCTAATCCATTGTAATTTTGTAAAAACTTAAACATCCAATTAAAATACAATTCCATCCCTGGTAACAGAAATTGTTACCAGGGATTTTTGATGAACCGTATTTGAAAGTTAAAATTTGATTGACATAGGGTATCTGAGATCAAATCATTTCAGCAAAGCGATTCTTTGGGCCAGAGTTAATGAGACCAAAAAAAAGGTCTCTAAACCATTGTCCTGGAGTTATCTTCAACAGCAAAAATCATCATATAAACAGGGTCTGCTGAAAAACTCAATCGGAATACTGATTGGTTTAATATTCTGTTGCTCTGCACCTTAGCTCACGCGCATTATTAATCGCCTACAGATATTGCGCCACGCTGTGGCTTCAAATAATCGCTATAAATGCAATAAAAAAAGGTGCAGCGCACCGCAATATTTGTAGGAATAAGGAGATAATAACAAACAAGGTGCAGCGCACCGCAATCTCTAATGCATGGGTTTTTAAACATATTGTTCATTTTCCTTGCATTTGACAGAAGCCTATTACATCTTATTGTGTTGATTATATGATTGATATGCGTTTTACAGCCGACCCTAAATAAAAAAAGCTGCCCGAAAAAACGTTTCGGACAGCCACATTTAAAAATATATTCCCCTGGTTTTTATTTAATTGGCATATCTGAGGCACTCATTTCTCTTACACTGAAGTAACTACCATCTCTTTTCTCAAACATAACCATGTAATTACCGGTATTAATGGCTGTATTGGTTGAGTCAACAACTTTATACGAGCCAATTTCAACTACCTGATTGCCATCACTTGACGGAAAAACTTCGTTAGTGGTAAATGAAATCTTATTGGAGTTTGAACTTAAATCAGATTTTAAAAATTCTACAATTGCCTGTTTGCCTACCAAAGGCGCTTTGTTTTGATAAAAAGTTGTTGCATCCTCTGCATAATAGCCTATATTTTTCAATTCTCCGGTATTGTAAATCTCAGCAAATGCATCTTCCTTAGCCTGAATTTCTTTTTTAATCTGCTCTTTGTCAATCACTACGGCTTCTGTGTCTGATTTCTTTGACGTACAGGCAAACAGCAAGGTCATTGCACATCCTAACAATACTCCATTAAAAATTCTGCTTTTCATAGTATGTGGTTTTAAATTTACGTTAATTTTCAAAAATAACTGATGCTATTCCGGCTTACTTTGCATCCCAGCCTCCGCCAAGAGCTTTAAACAAATTTACAACGGCAATATTTTGCTGGGTTTGAGAACTGGATTCATTGAATTCAGCGGCGAAAAGGTTATCCTGCTGGATTAGTAATTCCAGGTAATTGGTATAGCCATCGTAGTACCGGGCTTCGGTAAGCATATATGCCTTTGAAGCTGCATCGAGAGCCATCTTGTAAGCTTCATATGCCTGTTTATTAAGCCGGAGTGTTGCCAACGAATTGTCAACTTCAGCAAAAGCAGTTAATACTGTTTTCTGATATTGATAGTTGTATTGATCCGTATGATACCTCTGGGCTTCGACACGTCTTTTGTTTTTACCAAACTCAAAAATCGGCCCAACAATGTTTCCACTTATCCCAAGAGCAAGCGAAGCAGGGTCAACAATAGTGGTCAGGTCGGGAGTTGCCGCTCCCAGGAATCCGGTCAGGCTTATTGAAGGGAAACGCATAGCTGTTGCCACACCAATAGCTTCGGTCGACGAAATCAGGGTTTGTTCTGCGGCAATAATGTCGGGTCGGCGCAGCAGCAAATCGGATGGGATACCTGCAGGAATTTCGGGGGGCAGTTGCTGATTGTAAATACTTTGTCCCCGCGTGATTAGTCCAGGTGTGAGTCCTGTTAATACCCTTAAAGCATTTTGGTTTGTAATAACTTCACGCTCAGCATTAGGCACTGCGGCCATTGCAGCAGACAGTTGCTGCTGAGCCTGCAGCTGATCCAATTCCGACACATACCCTTTATTAAATCTCTCAGATATCATTTTTAAAGATTCAGTACGAGAGATTACGGTTTTTTTTGCAATTGCCAGGCGATTATCGGCATCACGAAGCAAAAAGTAAAGGGTTGCCGTTTCGGCTATCAGGCTTACACGAATGGCTTGCGCATTATTTTCTGTTGCCAGAAACTTTGCCCAGTCTGAACGCTTCTGATGGCGCAGCTTGCCAAACAAATCAATCTCCCAGTTCATAGTAGCATAAGCGCCATAAGACTGTCCGTCAATGCCTGCGCCAACGCTCCGGGCATTATCGCCAACATCGCTGATGCCTGCGTTCAAATTGTAGCCGAACGAAGGATATAAACCGGCTTTGGAAATACCGTAAGTTGCACGAGCTTCTTCAACACGTGAAATGGCGGTAAGTAAATCCAGGTTGCTCTTCAAAACAGTTTGGATAAGTTTTGTGAGTTCTGGATCTTTATATACTTCAGTCCAGGCAATCAAGGCAACTGAATCTTTATAGGCGGAAGAATCGATAACAACTGTTGAAACAGCAACTGTTGGGTCACCGCCGGTATAGGCAGTGTTGGCTTTCATTTCGGGACGCTCATACTTTGGCCCTACCAGGCAGGATGAAAGTATGGTTGTCAGTAGAATTACACTTAGTATCTTTTTCATATTACTTGCCCTCCTCAATTTTAATTACTTCGGGTTCTACTTTTTTCTTCTTACCCATACTTTCAATCATGACAAACAAGGCCGGAATCGAAAGTACACCAAGTATGGTAGCAATAAGCATTCCGCTGAACACAGCCATACCCATAACGATACGTGCCTGGGAGCCTGCGCCAGTAGCGGTAAGCAGAGGTGTAACGCCAAGAATAAAAGCAAAGGCTGTCATAAGGATAGGCCGGAAGCGCAATTTAGCTGAAACCATAGCGGCTTCGAGCAAGGGAACGCCTTTTTCGTGCTCGGCTTTGGCGAATTCAACAATTAAAATTGCGTTTTTGGCAGCCAATCCAATCAACATGACCAGCCCTATCTGTGCAAAAACGTTATTTACGTAGGCATCATTTCCAAACCTGGCCAGGAACAATCCAAGGAATGCACCGAAAAGTGCAAAAGGAGTACCCAGGAGTACGCTGAAAGGAAGTTTCCAGCTTTCGTACTGCGCCGCAAGAATAAGAAAAACGAACACAAGAGCCATTATGAACACTGAGCTTCCTCCGGGAGAATGTTTTTCCTGATAGGACATATTTATGTAATCGTAGCTCATGGTTGAGGGAAGAACTTCTTTAGCTACTTCTTCTAATGCCGTAAGTGCCTGAGCACTGCTGTAGCCTTCAGCCGCTTCGCCGCCAATTTCTGCTGCCCTGAAAAGGTTGAGCCGGTTGGTGAAATCCGGTCCGATTACTTTGGTAACGGTAACCAGGGTTGAAAGCGGCACCATGTTCCCATCACTGTTTTTAACCGACATCTGTTGCAATGCATCTGGATTTAAGCGATCATAACCCTCAGCCTGAAGAAATACTTTATATTGTCGCCCGAATCGGTTAAAATCATTCACATAACTGGCACCCAGAAAAGCGCCGAGAGCCTCGGTAACAGTAGTAACCGTTACCCCGAGTTTCATAGCCTTTTCGTTGTCAATCTCCAGTTTATATTGCGGGGAGCCTGCATTAAAAGTAGAATAAACCCTTTTTATTTCGGGCCGTTTCTGAGCGGCGGCAATAAAAGCCTGTGTTTGCTGCTGCAGGTAAAGTGGTGTATTTCCTCCCCTGTCCTGCAACATCATGCTAAAACCTGCTGAAGCACCTAAGCCTTGAATAGCCGGTGGTCCGAATGCCATTACTGTTGCATTTGTAATTTTGGCCCCGAAAATTTTATTCAGTTTATCCGCCAGTTGTTTAGCAGTCATTTCACGTTCTTCCCAGGGTTTCAACGACACAAAAATAAATCCGTTGGAAGGTAAATTTGATCCTGTCAGCAAACTGAATCCGTTAATGGTTGTGTATGCCAGCAGGGATTCTTCTTTTGCCAGGATAGCTTCCACTTTGCGTGTAACCTCATCGGTTCGTTGCAAGGACGAAGCCGGAGGAGTAGCAACGTTTACGAGTACATAGCCCATATCTTCTTCGGGAACAAAGCCGGAAGGAACCTTTAATCCTAAAAATCCTGCAACAATAACCGTTATTACAAGCAAAGCGACAACACGGATAGATTTCCGTGCAAAAAATCCTGCACCGCTTAAATATTTGTTAGTCACACTTCCGAATACCTTATTGAAACCACGGTAAAACTTAGGCATTATACCTTTTTGCTGGTCGAGAGGCTTGGTTGGTTTAAGCAGCATGGCGCACAAAGCAGGGCTTAACGATAAGGCACTGAAAGCTGAGAAAGCAACTGAAACCGCAATGGTGAGTGCAAACTGCTGGTAAAACCTGCCAGTAATACCGGGAGTCATAGCAACAGGAACAAATACAGCAATTAAAATAAGGGCAATTGCCATTACCGGTCCCGAAACTTCTTTCATGGCCTGAATAGTAGCATCTTTTGGTGATTTGCCATGCTCTATATGATGCATAACGGCTTCTACCACCACAATGGCATCATCCACCACTATCCCGATGGCAAGCACCAGCCCAAGTAAAGAAAGTGTATTGATAGAAAATCCCAGCAATGGAAAAACGGCTATCGCACCCATCAGGGAAACCGGCACGGTGATAAGAGGAATAAGAGTTGCCCTCCAGTTTTGAAGGAAGACAAAAACCACAAGAATTACCAGGAGAATAGCCTCAAAAAGTGTATGGATAATGTCGTCAATTCCAGCAGTAATAGCAAGCGTAGTGTCGAGTGATTCTTGGTATTCGATATCTTTAGGAAACTTTTGCGCCATTTCCTCCATAGCTGCCTTTGCTTTGGCCGCTACTTCAAGGGCATTGCTTCCAGGCATCTGGTATATGGCTAATGCGGCAGTTGGTTGTCCGTTTCTGCGGGCCAATGTGCTGTAGTTTTCCGTTCCCAGCTCAATACGTGAAATATCGCCCAGCAATACCTGCGACCCATCTTCTTTGCTTCTTACAATAATTTTTGAAAATTGTTGTTCGGTTACCAGTCGATCCTGTAGTGTAGCGCTGTAGGTAAATTCAGTTCCGGCAGGGGCTGGCTCGGCGCCAAATTTCCCTCCCGGGCTAATCATGTTCTGAGCATTAAGCGCATTTTTAACATCTGCTACGGTAACACCCAGTTTAGTCATCTGGCTTGCTTTCAGCCATATCCGCATAGAGTAATCACTTCCAAAAAGAGAAACTTCCCCCACTCCCTTTATCCTGGCAAGAGCATCAAGCACATTAATACTTGCATAATTGTTCAGGAATTTCGCATCATACCTGGGATTTTTAGAAGTAATCGTAAAAAGCAACATGGGGAACGACAATGATTTCTTGATCGAAACACCCTGTTGCTTCACACTTTGAGGCAAGAATGGTTCTGCCTGCTTTTCCTTGTTTTGGGTAAGCATATTGGCATTATCAAGGTCGGTACCTACATCAAAAGTTACTTCGATAGAACATGCTCCATCAGATGTATTAATTGATTTCATGTACAGCATATTTTCCACCCCATTCACTTTCTGCTCGATGGGTGTGGCTATTGCCTGTTCAACATTTAACGCGTTTGCTCCTGTGAAGCTGGTAGTTATTTTTACCATTGGAGGAACAATATCGGGATATTGAGCTATAGGCGTTTTTTGCAGCGATAGGTAACCCAGTATCACAATTATGATACTAATTACCATGGCAACTATCGGTCTTCGAACGAAAAATTCTCCCATAATACTTGCTGTCTTAAATTATTTAGAAGGTGCTGTTTTAACGCCAGGCATACCAGGTTGCCAATCTGTCGGTTTAGGAGTAATTGCAGTGCCGTTTCTCAATAACTGGGTACCGCCGAAAGCAATTTTATCGCCTGCTGCCAGGCCATCCTCAACAACATAAGCATCTCTGTACGTTGGCCCTGTTGTAATTATTTTCAGATGCACTTTGCTGCTGTCGCCCAGGATATAAACCTGGCTGATCCCCTGCATTTCAATAACAGCACGCTGAGGTATAAGCAGAGCATCATTTCTGACATCAGTTACCAGCAATACTTTTACATATTGCCCCGGCCGAAGAAACTTTTCAGGGTTTGGGAATGCTGCTTCCAGGGTCATGGCTCCGGTAGTCGGATCAATCTGCCTGTCGGCAAAACTCAGCTTCCCGACATGAGGATACAACGTTCCATCGGATAATTTCAGGGAAATAGACTGGCCTGCCCCTTTCAGTGCTGAATTTTCCTGGTTTATTTCCCTCATGATACGAAGGAATTCCTGTTCACTAAAAGTAAACCTGACCCTCATATCACCTAAATCGGAAATGGTATTTAAAACTGACATAGGTCCGGGTGATACATAGTCGCCAACCCTTACTTTCGATATCCCTATTAAACCTGAAATAGGAGCAGTGATTCTGCAATAACCTAATTTGATTTTCGCATTTTCCAGGGAAGCCTCAGCAGCTTTAACCGAAGCTAATGATGCTTCATAAGTCGCTTTGGCGGCAACCAATTCCCGCTGGCTTACAGCATTGATTTTAGCCAGAGGCTCTATCATGTCAAGGTCGGATTTAGATTTGGCCAGATTTGCCTGCGCCTGTGCCAGTGAGGCATCCGCTTCATTCACTTTGGTCTGGTAGGGAAGCGGATCAATGGTGTACAATAATTGTCCTTTGGTAACTAAATTGCCTTCCTTAAAATTAAGGCTTAGGAGTGTGCCATCAACCCTTGGGTTGACCTGAATATCCGCTTGCCCAAAAGTTTGACCTGTATATTCCGATTCGAGCCGGACATCCTGCTGGACTACAGTTGTAACTGGTACTTCAAGTGTAGGTTTGACCGGAGCTTCTTTTTTACCGCAAGCAGATAGCAGAAAAAATACTGGCAATACCAGTAGAAATTTAATTGTCTTTTTCATAAGCATGTTAGTTTAAAACAATTGTAGTAAGTTCATTTATTGGTTATGGTCTTGGATTCAAAAATTCAGGATTCCAGGTGATTAGAACAAAAGTATCAGCTGATTCAATAATTATCAATAGTACTTTAGCTCAACACAGATAA
>CAZBZA010000126.1:0-8402 GCA_964495865.1 uncultured Lentimicrobiaceae bacterium | reverse complement strand
AAATACCCGCAGCTACTGCACTGCCAATAACGCCGGCTACATTTGGCCCCATTGCGTGCATCAAAAGGTAGTTGGTTTTATCATACTCGAGCCCGACAACCTGCGAAACACGCGCGCTATCAGGTACAGCAGATACCCCTGAGTTACCAATGAGTGGGTTTATCTTGTTCCCTTCTTTCAGGAAGAGGTTCATGATTTTTACAAACATAACACCTCCAAATGTAGCAACTATAAATGATGCAGCTCCCAATCCGAATATAAGTACTGATTTTGCAGTTAAAAAAGTTGAAGCCTGAGTTGATGCTCCTACAGTTACTCCTATAAGTATTGTAACAATATCGATCAGAGGGCCTTTGGCTGTATCAGCAAGCCTTTTGGTAACAGTACTTTCTTTCAGCAGGTTACCAAAAAATAACATTCCCAATAAAGGTAAACCCGAAGGGACGATAAAACAGGTAAGTAACAAACCGATAATCGGGAAAAGAATTTTTTCGAGTTTCGAAACGGTACGCGGAGGTTTCATGCGGATAACCCGTTCTTTTTTAGTGGTAAGCAAACGCATGATCGGAGGCTGAATTACAGGAACCAAAGCCATGTAGGAATATGCCGATACGGCAATTGCCCCAACCAATTCAGGCGCAAGTTTCGACGAAAGGAATATGGCAGTAGGCCCGTCGGCCCCACCGATGATACCAATAGCACCTGCCTCAGCCGGACTGAATCCAAGTCCAAGAGCAGCCGCGTAGGCAGCAAAAATACCCAATTGAGCAGCTGCACCGATAAGTATAAGTTTAGGATTTGATATCAGGGCCGAAAAATCAGTCATGGCACCAATGCCAAGGAAGATTAATGGAGGATAAATACCGTAAATCACACCAAAATACAAGTAGTTCATTACGCTTCCGCTCTGATAAATCCCAACCTGAAGGTTACTGGGGTCTCCATTCAGAATATGCTCGGCGCCCCAAAAAGGGATATTCCCGATCAGGATTCCAAATCCAATGGGAATAAGCAGCATGGGTTCGTATTCTTTTGCAATAGCAAGGTAAATGAATACCAGACCTATCAGGATCATGATTACATGGCCGGGTGTAAAATTGGCAAAAGCTGTGTATCCCATGAACTGACCGAGATGATCGGCCATAAATGTCCATAAATTTTCAGAAGTACCCATGTCGTTAATCTCCGATTACAATTAGAATATCGCCTTCCATTACGCTGTCGCCTTTACCTACTTTAATGGAAGCAACGCGGCCTTCTTTGTCTGCATTAATGTTATTTTCCATTTTCATGGCTTCAAGCATAAGCAGTTTCTGACCGATTTTTACGGTATCGCCTTCGCGGACATAAATTTCGAGGATTACTCCGGGCAGTGGTGATTTAATGCTTCCTGTTCCTTTTGGAGCTGAAGGACTGGCTGTTTTGCTTACCGAAGGATGCGAATCAGTAGAGGGAACGGCAAGTGTCCGTACTAATTTGGGTGTTTTAATGGTTTGCATCTTTCTGTCAATCTCAACTGAATAGCTAACACCGTTCACTGACACTTCAGCTGTATTTTCTTCGATACCGATTATTTCGGCATCGTATTCGTTACCATTTATGGTGAATTTAAAGTTCTTCATTTCTTAATGATTAGGGGTTCTGCGTAATCCGTAAATTTTTGAACTCCAGGGTGAGTATGTTTTTGCTGCATTTTTAAAGGTGATAACGGCATCTTCCAGTCCTTGCATTTGCTGGTGGTACAGGTGGAGCGCAAGTGAAATGGCAGCCAGTGTTTCACCTGAGATTTCTTCATGCTCTTCGGGCATTTCCAAATGTGGACGACTTTTCCTGAATCGCTTTTTTAAATCGATATTGTACAGTTTGGCAATGTACTTGAATGTAAGGTACAGGAAAATCAGTGCCGAAAAAACAACAGTCATAGCAATCATAATCATTGCAACTCCTGTAGGATCCATCCTGCCAAATTCCTCAGCAGCTTTACCAGCCACTCTCTCACCGGCTTTTACTACCAATAGTGTGGATGTCGTCATAACGGTAAGTTTGAGTGTTTCTTTGGCGGATTGGTATCTTTTTTGGTTGCTAAAGCCTGGAAGGCACGTATAACCCTGAAACGGGTATTGCGCGGAACAATAACATCATCAATAAAACCGTAGCTAGCTGCATCATATGGATTAGCAAACTTGGTTTTATATTCCTCTTCATATTTATGGAATTCAGCTTCTCTTTCCGTCTTATCTTCTATTTCGGCCAGTTTTTTATTGTAAAGCACTTCAATAGCGCCTTTGGGGCCCATTACTGCAATTTCGGCTGATGGCCATGCATAATTGATATCTCCGCGCAAATGCTTGGAACTCATTACATCATAAGCTCCACCATAAGCTTTGCGAAGTATAACGGTTACTTTAGGCACGGTTGCTTCGCCATAAGCGAAAAGCAGTTTTGCTCCATGAATTATAATTCCGCCGTATTCCTGTGCCGTTCCCGGAAGGAAACCCGGAACATCGACCAGGGTGAGGATAGGAACATTAAAAGCATCGCAGAACCTTACAAAGCGAGCAGCTTTGCGCGAAGCATTAATATCGAGAACTCCCGCCAGGTAGCTGGGTTGATTGGCAACAATACCCACCGACATGCCATTGAAACGGGCAAACCCGGTTACAATATTCGGGGCAAAGTGCCGTGCTACTTCCAGGAATTCGTTATTGTCAGCTATAAGATGGATTACATCTTTTATATCGTAGGGTTTGTTCGGATTTTCGGGAACAATATGATTGAGCGATTCTTCGAGGCGGTCGATAGGATCAATACACGGAACCAGAGGAGGATCTTCGAGGTTGTTTTGTGGCAGGTAACTAAGCAATTTACGCATTAGTAAAATACCTTCCTGTTCGTCTTCGGCAACAAAGTGCGAAACCCCTGATTTGGAACCATGAACCATTGCACCACCAAGTTCTTCATCCGTTACAACTTCGCCGGTAACGGTTTTTACTACCTTTGGACCCGTAACAAACATGTAACTGTTTGTCTTCGACATAATTATAAAGTCAGTGAGAGCAGGACTGTAAACAGCTCCGCCTGCACAAGGACCGAAAATTGCTGATATTTGAGGTATTACGCCGGAGGCCATGATGTTACGCTGAAAAATTTCGGCATAACCGGCAAGGCTCTGAACGCCTTCCTGTATGCGGGCTCCACCCGAATCATTGATACCGATTACCGGAGCACCTACTTTCATTGCCTGATCCATGACCTTGCAAATTTTCTTGGCATACATCTCGCTAAGCGATCCGCCGAAAACGGTGAAATCCTGCGAAAAAACATATACCAAACGTCCGTCGATAGTACCATAACCGGTTACTACTCCATCCGAAAGGTACTTTTCGTTCTCGATACCAAAATCGGTACAACGGTGTGAAACAAACATATCGAATTCTTCGAAACTGCCCTCGTCGAGCAAAAGATCGATGCGTTCGCGGGCAGTAAGTTTGCCTTTTTTGTGTTGTGAGTCAATGCGTTTCTGGCCACCACCCAGTTTTGCAAGCTCTCTTTTATCAAGCAGTTGCTTGATTTTATCCTCGATTGCCATTTTTTATTTTTCTAATTTTATTTTTCATAGTGCATAGTGCTCTGTGCAAAGTGCATTGTAATCTATGCACCGGGCATACAGCACTTATTTATTTTTATTTTCACAGAGCTCAGTCAGCACACCAAAAGTTGATTTCGGATGCAGGAACCCAATGCTCATGCCTTCGGCACCTTTGCGCGATTGCTTATCGATAAGTTGAATGCCGTTGGCTTCGGTTTCGGCTAACGCGCTTTCGATATCTTTTACCGCAAAAGCAATATGATGAATCCCTTCACCTTTTTTTTCGATGAATTTGCCGATTGGGCCTTCCGGATCGGTACTTTCGAGTAATTCGATCTTGGTTTGACCAATCATAAAGAATGCGGTTTTTACTCGCTGGTCGCTTACTTCTTCAACTGCGTAGCACTTGAGCCCGAATACTTTTTCCCAGTATGGGATGCTGTCATTCAAGCTTTTAACGGCTATTCCGATGTGTTCGATGTGTGATAAATTCATGGGTTGTAAATTTCTGCAAAATTAATTTCTTTTTGTTATTGAAATAACAATAGATGAAGAATTTAGTTAAAAATCGGTAATATGGAACTGTTCTATATAAGTATTGTATGTTGCTGCCTTGCTGTATGATACATTCACACTGAAGATAATTGATTTCGGATGGCAGTTTTCAGCAATTGATCAGACTGAATTAAGTATTAAATTGGGTCTGCTGAAAAACTCACCCGAAATAATGATGGGTTTTAGATTCCGGTGCTCTGCACCTTAAATTATATTCTATTTCCCCAGACTACAACTATTGCGCCACTCTGTGGCTTTTTATTGCCCGATTATTTTAACAAATAAAGGTGCAGAGCACCGCAATATTTGTAGAATACCACAGAAATTATAATGCAAGGTGCAGCGCACCGACATATACAATGCACGAGTTTTTACACATATTGTTCCTGTCCCTTGATTTGACGCGTTCATTTTACTTCTTATTCTGCTGATTATATGCGAGATGTAAGTTTTTTAGCAGACCCTAGTAGTATAGGTTTAAACTAAATAGCATAGAGGCGGCATGATTCCTGAAATTTTGCTATTCTGCAGAAATTGGCTCACCCTTTTTACGTAGTATTCAATACAACATTCAGGAAATAATTTCCAATTATTTAGTTATCAATATCTGATAAAATCAGACTTTTTGGTCATAAAATTTAGATAATCTGAGTTTTATTTCTTTGCGACCTTGCTGTAAAATTTTTCTCACGCTGTATTTCAAATCAGTTTAAAAACCTGTTTTTTACAAAACTACTCTCACTCATAAAAAACCTTAACTTTTTCGGAATTCAACTTTGCTTTCAGCCAGTTGCTGATCTTCGATTTATCGCTGCTTTTTATATCCTGACCTCTCCTCGGCGTGCTAAAAACAACAATTGCTATTGTTTCGTTTGCAGCAGCATCACTTTTAAAAACATACGATTCGGAATAAGAACAGTTAGTTATCTGAGGGTACAGGTTTTTTATTTCTTCGAGGATCTCCTTGCCGCGATATTTTATAAGATCAAGACTATCTATCTGTTTTTCTTTATCTTTCACCAATAATAAAAGACGGTTAATCTCTGCTTTAATATTCTCACTTTCTGAGTTTTTCTTGCTTATCTCATCCATTGAGAGCCCTTGTGGAAACTCAATATTTACCTCTTTAAGCGAAAAAAACTTTGCTTTATCCCTGATACTTTGTTTCTGATCATCACTTAACAAAGTACCTGCATAAACCAGAACGATTTCTTTTTTATTCGGCTTAACTTCATTTTTTAATAAATAATGGCCATCCACTATACTGATAGAACTGATATATTTATTGGCGTTTTCAATAAACTTTTCCTGTTTAACCAGATTGAACCCGAAATATATGCTGGGAAGTAAAACTAAAGTAATAGTAATGGAAATGAGCTGATTGACTTTTTTCTTCTGTCGGCTATCAACCAATGTTGTGATAGGGAATTTTAATATCTGCGAAATTACCACCGAGGAAATGGCAATAAAAACGGTATTGATGGTGAATAGATACAAAGCACCAAAGAAATAGTTGAACTGCCCGGTTGCCAGTCCGTAACCAGCCGTGCAGAGCGGAGGCATTAAAGCTGTGGCAATTGCAACACCCGGAATTACATTCCCCTTGTGCTTGCTGCTGATAGCTACAATGCCTGCTAATCCACCAAACAAAGCAATAATAACATCGTAAATGGTAGGACTTGTGCGGGCTAATAACTCGGAATGCGCTGTCGAAATAGGACTTACAGCAAAATAAGCAGTAGATGCAATTAAACTCCCTATTACTGCAAATGAGAAGTTTTTCAGCGCTTTCCTGAAAAGAGGAAAATTATAGGTAGCAATACTATACCCCATTCCGTTAATAGGCCCCATAAGCGGCGAAATAAGCATGGCCCCGATTATTACTGCAGTCGAATTCATATTCAGGCCCACTGATGCAACAATAATGGCAAAAACTAAGATCCAGAGATTGGTGCCTTTGAAAATTATTTCTTTCTCAATGGTTTCGTGTATTTTTCCAAAATCATCCAGATCACTTTCCAGGTTGATATAATTCAACAGTTTCTGAATCGGTTCAAACTTTTTCATATTCGACGTCTTTTAATTAGCTGTCAACTTATGGCGTATTTTTATCAACAAATTGCAGCAATAGCGCTATAAAGATACCTAGGAAGCCGTTAAAACACATGCTTGCGTATAAGGAGCGGGGTGAAAAACGGGTAAGCGATGAAATTAAACTCTTTTTAGTTGAAAAATATCTTGGCGCCTGTCGCGCAAATTCCTCACGCTTCCTTGCAGGTGGAGTTCATGGAGCAGGTCGATATCGACCTCGCAAATCAGTATCATTTCGGAATTTGGGGTTGCCTCTGCTTTTATCCCATTCGATGGGAATGCAAAATCGCAGGGCGTAAAAACCATGGACTGAGCAAACTGTATATCCATATTATGAACTTTTGGCAAATTACCGACGCTTCCTGCAATGGCAACAAAACATTCGTTCTCGATAGCTCTAGCCTGTGCACAGTATCTTACCCTGGAATACCCGTTTTGGGTATCAGTAAGGAAAGGAACAAATAAGATATCCATTCCGTCATCGGCCAGTAGTCGGCTTAACTCAGGAAATTCCACATCATAACAAATCAGGATGCCAATTTTGCCGCAGTCGGTATCAAAAACTTTTAACTCACTACCACCCTGCATACCCCATATTTTAACTTCATCCGGAGTGATATGCAGTTTTTCATACCGTTCCATTGTGCCATCTCTTTTACAAAGATATCCAACGTTGTAAAGCCTGTTGTTCTGGATTTCGGGCATACTGCCGGTAATAATATTGATATTGTAGGATATGGCAAGCTCGGAGAATTTCTGAACAATAGTTGAGGTATGCTTAGCCAGTTCCCTGATGGCTTCGGCTTCGGTTAAATGGTTGTTTTCGGCCATCAGCGGTGCATTGAAAAACTCAGGAAAAAGCGCAAAATCGCAGCGGTAACCTGACACAGCATCAACAAAAAATTCAACCTGCTGCATGAGTTCATCCATATTTTTGTATGGACGCATCTGCCATTGTATCAAGCCGAGCCGGATTATTGTTTTGGTAGTAATAGCTTTAACGCTGGGTTTTTCGTAGTAAATATTATCCCATTTGAGCAAAACAGCATATTCGCCTGACGCAGTGTCGTCTTCGAGATATCCCTTCATCACTTTTGAAGGGTAAAAATCATTGGAAATCTGAAAGTTTAAAACCGGATCGTTAATCTCCTTTCGCCTTACTTTATCAATATATTGTTTGGGCGAAATTTTATCGGCGGTCTTGTGGTAGCCGGGAATACGTCCTCCGAAAACAATGCCTTTCAGATTTAAACGTTCGCACAATTCTTTCCTGTAATCGTAAAGCCTTCGACCTAAGCGCAATCCCCTGAATTCAGGTTTAATAAATATGTCGATGCCATAAAGTATATCGCCGTCAGGAGTATGGGTACTAAAAGAATAGTTGCCTGATATTTCCTTGTAGGTATGCTTATCGCCAAATATGGAGTAATCGACAATTATTGACAGGGCACATCCGGCTATCTGGTTATTAACTTTTATAACAACCTGCCCTTCAGGGAAAAGATTTAATAGTGTACTGATTTGATGTTCCTTCCAGTAGGAATCAGGCATACTTGTGTAAGATTCAATCATAGCTTCTTTAAGCTCCTGATAATCATCCATACTTAGAAACGCCAATTCCATATTATCTATTTCCTGCATTTTTTGTGTTTGAATTGTTTAAGTAACTAGATTAAGGCTTTTATATGATACAAATTTTGCAAAAGCAATCTCTTCAAGAATAGAGCTGTATTGAGATATTCTCAAACAAAAACAGTCGGCGAAACCGAAAACAAATACTTGCCTGGGAGCAAATCTTTTCTGTCAGAAATTCCGAAGTAATTCCTGTAAAGATTTAATCGGTGTAACTTACTGATTCTCCTATTCTATTTATTAAAACAATCGGGGAAGGAAAAAGGAGATATTTTATAATTTCTTAGTCATTGTTTGTGTATGAATCAGGTTCATCTTTCTTTTTTATGGTCAAAACTTTAAAGAAAAAATAACCGCAAAGCCCTGTTACGATGGTAATTGTCGAAATCCACATGATTAAAGCGGAGGTTGTCATGATATGCAGGTTTAAGGTTTTATGAACAAATGGTAAGTGTTGTAAAAACGGTCCGGAGTTCAGGAAAATTGTTTTACAAAATTAGCTATTTCGCGATTAGCAAGGAAGACAAATTATTTT
>CAZBZA010000125.1:4304-8419 GCA_964495865.1 uncultured Lentimicrobiaceae bacterium | reverse complement strand
ATCAACAATAACCGGCCGCGAATCGTTGATAATTGTTTCGAAATTTCCTTTCATAATTTTGGGTTAACGGGAAGTTAAGTATTTTTACTTTTTGTCGGAAGACTGAAGTTGGAAGTCCAAAGTCCGAAGTCTCCCTCTAATTATCTATATTATTACAAGTTCCATCTTTCTATCTATGACACCTGTCTTCCGACTACCGACTTCCATCTTCCCTCTCCCTTCTCCCTTCTCCTCACTCCCCTCTTCACACTTTATAAGTCAAACTTCCATTAGGACAAGTAGCCACGCATTTCAGGCATTTCGAACAGGTAAAACTATCGCCGGGCCTGTCTAATTTGGGTTTGTATAAGCTGAATTTAGTTGGTTCCATTGCCACGATGTAGCATTCCTTATCACATATGCCACAGTTTTTGCACGTGTCATTGTTAATTTTAATCCGGAAAAAGGAATATTTATTCAGCCATCCAGATATCCATGCAATCGGGCAACCAATTTTATGGTATTGATACATTCCCTTGATTTTTCCATCGGGGCTCATGCCCATCATAAATTCCATCATCAATCCAAGCGGACAAACCCATCGGCAGAATACTTTTCCGAAAACCACACCTAGCACAACACCTGCCAGCAAAACATACCACAGTGAAATATGATAAGTTGTGATTGCATAATAAAGTGCCGCTGCCATCAGCGACAGAATGAGTATTCTTTTATCGACAAGAAGTATCAGTAATTTTCGCATTTTAACTAATTGATGGAATTTGAAATTTTATTGGAAATTGAAGCGTATCAGCTGCTTTTCTTATTAAATAGTAAAACCTTCCCTATTCACTATTCACTGTCATTGCGAGTGAAACAAAGCAACACTTTTCACTTTTCACTTTTCTCTCTTCACTCTTCATTTAAAACTACATTCCCGGCAACCTCGGAAACTGACCCAATTTCGTCATCCGTGCATACATTCCCCAACCCTTTTTCATCCAGTGCCCAACAACAGGCATAGGAATCATAAAAGCCCTGGTGCTGTTCCGGAATATAAAAGCTGCGCCATCGCCGGTATCCATTACGCACAAAATATTCAGGTGTTCCTGATAACCTTTGCGTTTGCTGCTTCCTTTTTCGGTTTCGATAATATTAAAGGCTGCGTTGCGCCCCATAAGTTCGGCAATATGGCCTTGTTTGGCAGTCCAGTCAGGACCCTCAAGTGCAGCAATGTCGCCAATGGCATATACGCCTGCAAATCCCGGAACCTGCCCGTAATTATCGATTTTTACAAATCCGGCTTCCGATAATGGCAGGTCTGAATTTTGAAGCAAAGCTGGTCCGGTTCCGGCTGAAATAAACATAGTGAAATCAGAATCCAGTTTTGAATCATCTTCGAAAATAACGCCATCACTCACAAACTCTTTGATTTTTTTACCAAATCGTTTCCCAATATTGTATTTACTGAACATTTTGTCCATCATCACCAATGCGCCTTTGCCCATTTTGGCTCCGGGCTCATCCATAGGTGCAAAGAATGTAAGTTCAAAGTTCGCTCTGAGCTTCTTATTTTTGAGATAGTTGTGCAGATTAAACATCAGCTCAAAAGCAGGTCCGCCGCGAACAGCTGATTTATCTTTTGGATTTCCACCAAAACCGATAGCAATTTTACCGCTGCCTTTTTGAACCAATTCATCGATTTTATTGCGGATTTCGAGGGCCATTTCAGGCTTTGCGCATATGGACAAAGTGTTGTTAATTCCTTTGTGCTGGAGTTTCTCGGCGCCAAAAGCCATAACAAGGTAATCATAAGTCAGAGTCTGATTCTGGCAAACAACTTTCTTCTCGGTAGCATTAATTTCAGTTACTTTATCAAGTATAAGATTGAAAGGATATTTCTTCTGAATCTTTGCCAAGGGGACTTTCACGTCATTGAATTCCTTAATATGAACCGGAATCCAAATTGAGATAGGATATAAATACAGATAGTCGCGGTCCGAAACCAAGGTAACCTCGAAAGCGCCGTTTCTCTGCAAATCAATTGCTGTTTGTACACCGGCAAATCCACCTCCAAGTATCAAAACTTTCTTCATCTATATCAGTTTTATTTTATCTTTAAATATTATTGATCAAGCATTTACAATTAAATTCAGTCATAAGCAGTGTAATCCGATTTGTTAACCAACAGGCATAAAACTAACCGCCCGAAGGGAATCCAGGAATGGAAAACCAACAAATAAAGGAATGATTCGGGTGCGAATTATTTCAAAATGAACTAACCGGACTACGACTTAACTAAGCTTCCTTTAAAAAGGGCCTACAACCGATTTAACGATGTCGAAAGATTCGTCGGAAGCGCCATGTATTGCTTCAGCTGTGGATGGCGACATTCCTGCCGTCATGCCTGCCATGTTCAATAAAGCAACATAGGTTTTACCGTCTTCTTTTTCGTAAACCGAAATACGACAAGGCATCAG
Organism: uncultured Lentimicrobiaceae bacterium; assembly: GCA_964495865.1. Taxonomy (GTDB): domain Bacteria; phylum Bacteroidota; class Bacteroidia; order Bacteroidales; family UBA4417; genus UBA4417. The sequence continues at coordinate 5,960 of CAZBZA010000125.1, read as the reverse complement.
GATTGAACTGATCCTTTCGTCATTCTTTTCGAGCATTTTTCCTGAATAATCGGATTTACATATTTCGACTACCTGAACCGGACGTACTTCTTTTCCCGATTTTGCAAGCGACTGCTGAAGGTTGTGAACTGCAGGATTCTGCCAGTCTTTTTTAGCTGCGGCTTCAATTAGTTTTTCAACTGTGGCTGCCACATCAAAAGGGCTTACCTGCTCAATGATTAATTGGTTTGCGTTCATGGTCTGATATTTTTTCCTGTTTAATTAAATTCTTTAGCAATTGCAATTGCTGCAATTGTTCCATCGGCCACTGCCGTGGTAATCTGCCTGTATTTTTTACTGATAACATCGCCAACAGCATACACTCCGGGCAAACTTGTATGCATGTCTTCATCAGTTTTTATGTATCCCCATTTATCCAGCTCCAGTTTGTCCCTGAATAAATCGATGTTAGGTTTCATACCTATAAAAACAAAAACTCCGTCGCTAACCAGTTTTGTTACAGTTTTAGTTTTCAAATCCTCGACTTCGGTAATCATTTTGTCGCCGTCGCGGCTGAATGACCTTGGCTCATGCTCAAACAGAACGCTGATTTTCGGATTTGCGAACAATTTCTCCTGCGCCTGTTTGTTGGCGGTAAAAGCATCAAACTGGTGAACCATAGTAATCTTGCTGGCAAACTTGCTGATAAAATCTGCTTCTTCAACGGCAGAATTTCCGCCCCCGATAACCACTACTTCCTTATCTCCGTAATATTTGGCATCGCAGGTGGCGCAATAGGAAATTCCTTTCCCTTTCAGTTCGCGCTCCCCGGCAACTCCCATCAGGTTTGGTGATGTACCGGTTGCAATAATGATTTTTTTAGCCCTGATGGTCTCAAATTCATCAATTATGACTTCTTTCTTTTCAAGATCAATCTGAGTTACATCAACAGCCACCTTATAACTGGTACCGCACAGCTTGGTTTGCTCCGACATATTGTGTGAGAGTAAATAACCAGGCTGCGGATTAATAAAACCAGGATAGTTGGACACTTCATGCGTGGTGGAAACATGTCCGCCTGGAAGTGCAATATCGATAAGAACCGTATTTACTTTCGACTGGCAGAGGTACAATCCGGCAGTTAAGCCACCCGGTCCGGCACCCAGAATAAGCACATCGAATTCAGAAACAGTAGGTTTGATAAGCGCATTTATTTCTTTTACCCGTTCAACCGGGAGCATATTATCGAGCTCGTGGATAATATCACTGCGTTTGATGCCGCCTGAAAGCGAATTTCCAACCTGTACGCCCTTATCGAAAAACAAGAGAGTCGGCGATGATTTAACACCTAATTTCTCTGCCAAGGGCTTATTTTCCTGGCGAAACATTTTTACAAACTTTATATCGTTGCCGTAAAGCTTTGCCAGTCCTTCAAATTTGGGTGCAACAGCTTCGCACGGCGGGCATTCGGTTGAATAAAAATCGAGTACAACTTTGCCACCGGCAAGAACCTCGTTTTCGAATTCGGATGATGTGATTTCTTTCATTTTTAATTCTTTGATAAGATTTTTATGTATTTCTAACAACTTTAAAGCTATATGGCTTTATGATTGTGAGTAGTCTTACTAGAGACGCAAACATTGCGTCTTTACTGAGACGCGAACATCGCGTCTTTAC
>CAZBZA010000125.1:0-4204 GCA_964495865.1 uncultured Lentimicrobiaceae bacterium | reverse complement strand
TTTACTGAGACGCGAACATCGCGTCTTTACGGAGACGCGAGCATCGCGTCTTTACGGCGTGATGCTAAGAGGGTTTTTCAAAGTAGGCAGAGAACCCCAATTCCAGCAATTCTTTTACCGGACGGCAATCCGTTGAGCAAACACTTCCGGTTCTGTTTTTAGCCACTGAGCCACAACCTCCGCCGCAGGCGAGTTGCATACTGCAGCTGATGCATTCAGGAATGGATGTTACATCGCGGTTTTCCCAGGCACTGATCATTTCCTCTTTGCGCGAAATTTCAGGATAGAAAGTTCCAAGTGATTCATCTTCCTTGCCTACGGTAGCTGTACACGAAAATATATGCCCGGTGTAATCAAACGCCCATTCCGTTTTACAGGCTGGACACGCATCATACAAAGGATCAGGAAGTTCACCGTTTTCGGCCAGGAATTTCGAAATGGAATATGCCGGCTTATAAAATTCGAGAATGTAAGGGTGCTGTTTTACCTGCTCATAAATTGTTTCGTAGAGCGAAATCCGGCTAAATAACTTTTCGGAAGTAGCCTGGCAGTGGTGCAATTCGTAATTCCGGCCAAGCTGAGTTTTAAAGAATTCACTTTTAGTCCAGCCTTTATCAATGGCAAACTGAGCCATTTCCGGCAATCCTGAAATATTCTCCTTGTCCACAACCATACGAAGGTTAACTGGCAATTCATTGCTTAAGCAAGCATCTATTCCTTCAACAATTTTATCGAAGGTAGCTCCGCCACCTTTAAGAAAACGGCGCTTATCGTGCACACTTCCTTTACCATCAAGTGTAACCTGGATTTCGCGGATGCTGGCAGTTTTAAGGATATCCACGTAATCAACCAAGGAATAGCCGTTGGTAACAAAGCAGACTTCCAGGTTTAAATCATTTGCCTGTTTCAGAAGGTAAGCAATCATTTCTTTTTGCTTCGGCGAATTAAGCAAAGGCTCCCCGCCGAATACCGTCAAATACTTTTTGCGACCGGCAAATTCAGTTTTAACATAGCTGAAAAACGCGTCGGTTACTTCGTTTGTAAGTCCTTGCTTGGTAGTTGTGTATTCATCCTGGTAACAATAAGTGCAGGCAAAATTGCAACTGTAGTTCGGAACAAAAAACAACTGAATCTCGTCATCATCACGTGAATCGACAAAATCAAGGTATTTACTCCGATACAGTCGTTCTTCCTCTTTTGCATCAACAAGATATCCCTGTTTCGTTAAATTCTCATGGAACTCAGCAGGTATAGTTTTTCCATCCAGGAAATCCTGAACCAAACTGCCTTCGGCGGGATTTAAAATATCCGCGCTTCCGTTGAGCAGGTTAACGATGAAATAGTTATCCGACTCCTTGATCTTTGAGAAAATATTGTGTTTGGAATAAATCATTAAAGGCTTTGCTTATTGCGGGTTACTTCTGAAAGACATGCTATTAAATGCAGCAACTGATTAAATCATAATTTGTTAATCGTGGCAACCAACAACGGTTTTTGACGTTTTGGCACAGCATTGAGCTACTTTTTTGGTGTTAACTTTTTGAACTTCAACTTTCTTCTTAACTAAACTTTTCATGATTTCTATTTTAATGTTTTATTACTATTTAATATTAATCGTTAATTACTTTCAATTCCCGCATGAACAGCTACAACCGGCAGCCTTTTTCCCTGCAATAGTAAAACTGCATACTTCGGCATTTCCTTTGGCATAAGGTGCTGATTCTTCGAGTATTTCGACAGAAGCAAAACCAGCCTTTTCGAGATGTTGCATATATTCAGCACGGGTTACCGAACCGGCCCAACATTCGGCAACAGCGGCAGGATCGTTACGGTATTCATCCGCAATAGGAACTGTGGCATAAATATCGCTGATCACGAAACGACCGCCATTTTTCAGGATACGGAATATTTCGTCCCATACAGCCTGTTTATCAGCAGCATGATTAAGCGTGCAATTTGAAATTACAAGATCGGCTACTTTGTCAGGAAGCTCAAGTTTTTCGAGTTCGCTGCGGACAAAACTAACGTTGGTTACACCGAATTTTTCAGCATTGCGGCGTGCTTTTTCCAACATCCCATCTGAAATATCGATACCATAAACAAACCCGATTTTGCCAACTGATTCAGCCATTCGTAAAACATCCGTTCCACGTCCGCTTCCCAGGTCGACACACACTTCACCAACTTTAGGCTCAGCATAATTGATTGCTCCACCGCATGAAAGGCAGCAGTCGGATTCAGCCAACTCACTATATCTCGTATTAATTTCTTTTATTTCCATAACAATAGTTTCAATTCAAAGATATCGCTATTTTTAACATGTTTTACATGGCCGGTTGGTAATAAATAATCCCATTACCCCGCCAAAAAGCACGCTTGAAACAGGATTACTTGTAATTCCGCACGATCCGGAAGCACAGCCTACAAAATAGTAATACAAATATCCACCTATTCCGCCAATTAGAACTCCGGCAGCCGGTTTCCAGAAATAGGCAGACCGGATCAGTTCTTTAAAATTCTTTGGCCTGGTATCGTTTTCACAAGATTCTTTCATTGTCAATTTCCTATATTGTTGATTAAAATGTATTAAAAACTCTAATTTCAAATCAGACTACTTTACTGATTTCTTTCATGAGAAAATCCTTTGTTTTTACTCCAACAAAACGATTTACTTCTTTCCCGTTTTTAAACAGAATCAAAGTTGGAATACTCCTAACTCCGTATTTTGCGGAAGACTCACGGTTTGAATCTACATCAAGTTTACCTATTTTGGCAGTACTTCCCAATGCTTCAGCTGTTTCGTTCAGAACAGGAGCCATCATTTTACAAGGCATGCACCAGGCAGCCCAAAAATCGACCAACATTACCCCGTTTTTTACCTGTGCCTGGAAATTTGCATCAGTCAACTCTTTTATTGCAGAGTGCGTGTCAACTTCGGGAGTGTTTTTTATCTTTTTAAAGGAATAAACCATATATCCGATAAATCCTGCAATTATGAGTGTGGCAACTATTACTGTTATTGTCATTATATTGTATGTTGGAGGGTTTTATTTTGATGAAGTTCGTGTATGTATTTTGATGCGGCAAGTGCAGCAATAGTTCCGTCAGCAACAGCGGTTGTAACCTGCCGATACTTTTTTGTTATGGAATCGCCTGCAGCAAATATACCTTTAATGCTGGTTTGCATATCAGTGTCTACTAAAATTTCTTTCCATTTATTTAGCTCTAGTTTGCCTTCAAGAAATTCGGTATTGGGAACATAACCGATGAAGATAAAAACACCATCTATTACATGATTTTCTCTTTCACCAGTTTTTAAATCAGTTATTTCAACTCCCTCTATCTTTTCATTGCCATGAAATGCTGTTATCGAAGATTCCATCAAAAAGTTGATTTTCGGATGGTTACGGGCTTCTTCTATAGCAAATTCAAATGCCTGGAAATGATCAAACTGATGTATAATGGTTACTTTGCTGGCATATTTTGTAAGGGAAACGGCTTCTTCGAGTGCTGAATTTCCACCACCGACCACGAAAATCTCCTTATCAGTGAAAAAGTCGCCGTCGCAGGTTGCGCAATATGAAATGCCTTTGCCTTTCAGTTCGTTTTCGCCTTCAACGCCAAGTGTACGCGAACGTCCGCCGGGAGTAAGAATTACAGCATCGGCTGTATACCTGGCACCATCCGAGAGGACTACTTCTTTAACTTCTCCTTCGAGGTTCAGCGATTCAAGTGTGATGTTGCTTTTAATATCGCAACCAAATTTTTTCGCCTGGTTGCGCATAATGGACGAAAGCTGGTAACCGCTGATACTTTCAACACCAGGATAATTGGCTATTTCGTGAGTCAGTACCATTTGTCCGCCAACGGTGCCTTCGTTTAAAATCAGTGTTTTCACCCTGGCACGCGACAGGTAAATGCCAGCCGTAAGTCCGGCCGGTCCTGCTCCTATCACAATTGCATTATAATGGTTAGTTGGTGTCATTTTATTGAATTCTATTTCAGGTAAAACCGGTTTACCTGGATTTGTGTCGGAAATAAATTATTCGGAAATCAGGATTTGACGATTCGATTCTAAGGGAATTTCGGGTAAAAGTATATTTAATTTGTATTCCCAAAATCCTAACCCCCAAATCCCAAACCCTTCCCTATTTAGCAAATTCAGTATCCAGAATGCTGGTAACCTGGGCTTTGGTTTGAATAC
>CAZBZA010000124.1:0-8474 GCA_964495865.1 uncultured Lentimicrobiaceae bacterium | reverse complement strand
TTTGCCCGGTTGAAAGACCGTTTCGCAGAAGCGTGTAATTCATTCCTGACTGAGAGTTGTCTAATCCTATTTGTACACCGGAATCTCCTTCGCAGTAATAACCCGTGGAATTCGAAATTGTATTAAAAATATATATGGAGTCAATGTTCAATACTATTTCATTGGATAAGGCCGGGTTTCCGGTTGCACATAAAGCATTTGAAAACATTTGACAGGTAACCCTATCCGAATTTAACGGAATATATGAAAACGAAGAGGAATTTGTTCCGGCATTTACCCCGTTAACTTTCCATTGGTAAACAGGGGATGTGCCTTCATGAATTGCTGCAGTCGTAAATTCAACCACTTCCCCTTTGCATAAATTATTCTCACTTTCAGTAATCACCAGACTAACCGGCAAAAGCGGATGTGTGAAGACAAAAATTGAATTGGAAGTTGCCGGATTTGAAACAGTACACATTGCATTTGACGTCAGCGTACAACTCACATGGTCGTTATTATTTGGAATAAAAGTGTACTCAGGACTATTGAACCCTACTTGCAGCCCATTTACAAACCATTCATAAACTGGTGTATCACCTGCGTTTTGCGCAGAACTTGTTATTGTAACTATTTCGCCCTGACAAACGAAATTCTTGTCTTCATCAATTACAACGCTTACCGGAAGTATTGGATTTACTGTAACAACTACTGAATTTGAAAGTGCAGGATTTCCCAAAACACACATTGCTCCTGATGCAACAGAGCAATTTACTATGTCGCCGTTAGATGGAATGAATGTGAAAAAATCAGAATTTGTTCCTGAATTTATACCATTCACAGTCCATTGGAATGTTGGTGAAATACCCGCATTAGATGTGGCAGCAGTAAACAAAACTGAAGTGCCCTGGCAAATGTTATTACTGCTTTCGCTGATCGAAATTCCTATCTGAACAACGGGTTCAACAGTAAGAGTAACTGAATTTGAAGTAGCAGGGCTTCCGGTTGCGCATACAGCGTTATTGGATGTGATAACACAATTTACTACATCGCCATTTATAGGAACATATGAAAATGCTGAATTATTTCCAGCCTGAGCCCCATTCACTTTCCATTGGTAAACCGGAGATGTACCGCCATTTATTGCAATCGAAGTGAAATTTACGGCAGTACCTTCACAAATATGATCCTGATCAGCAACAATTGTAATGCTTACCGGATGCGAAGCAATCACTTTCATTGTTATTGAATTCGATGTTGCAGGATTTCCGGAGGCACAAGCTTCATCCGAAATCAATGAACACGAAACTACATCGCCATTTGCAGGTATATAGTTAAATGTATTTTGAGTTGTTCCGGCATTTGTACCATTCACTTTCCATTGGAATATGGGATTTGTTCCTCCGTTCACCGCTTTGGCCGTAAAATTAGCATCCGTTCCCTGGCAGAAATTATTCCTGTCGGCCACAATTCCTATACTTACCGGTAGTACCGGATTAACTGTCATACTTAAAGGTGGCGAAATTGCCGGATTGTTGGCCGCACATAAAACATCAGAAGTTAATATGCACGATATCTGGTCATTGTGGTTTGGTGTATAGGATAACGTGGGATTGTCAGTGCCTGCCACTGAACCATTTATTTTCCATTGATAGGAGGGCGAACTTCCTTCATTTACCGTCAGCGCTGAAAAATTTACCACAGTACCCTGGCAAACATTATTCTGATCAGGTGAAACCGTAATGCTAACAGGTAATATGGGAGAAACTGACATTAAAAGCGTGTTCGATGAAGCCGGATTAGCTGAAACACATGCCAGATTCGAATTTACTATACAACTTACATTATCATTGTTTGCAGGAATGTACGAAAATGTTGCTGCCAAAATTCCTGTGTTCACTCCATTTACAAACCAGGAATAATGTGGCGACGATCCTCCGTTTGTAACAAACGCACTAAAATTTACACCACTTCCCTGGCATACATTATTATTGTCTCCGGTTATTGAAACACTCACCGGAACAATCGGGTTTACTATCATTGTAACCGGATTGGAAGTTGCAGGATTGCCTGTGGAACAGTTTAAACCGGAAGTCAGCAAACAACTCACTATATCGCCGTTCGACGGAGTGTATGAAAAGGTTTCAGAATCAGTACCGGAATTCAAACCGTTTACTTTCCATTGGTAAACCGGTGCTGTGCCGCCATTGATTGCAACTGCAGTAAAAATAACATTACTACCCTGACAAATATTATTTTCACTGGCATTTATCGAAATACTGACCGGCAGAGAAGGTATTACATTCATCAATACCGGATTGGAAAGTGCCGGATTTCCGGTCGCACAGGTGGCATTCGACACCATTTCACAGGTAATTATATCGTTAATTGCAGGGATATAATTGTAAGATGGTGAGTTAGCTCCAACGTTCAAGCCATTACGTTTCCATTGATAAATTGGTGAAAATCCTCCGTTAACAGCGGTTGATGTGTAAGTTACAGAAGCTCCCTGGCAGATATTATTAGCATCGGGAGCAATTGATATCCCTGCCACAAGAAGAGGATTAACGGTAAGCGTAACCAGGTTCGATGTGGCAGGATTGCCTGTGGCACATGATAGGGAGGATATCATTGTGCAACTTACAACATCTCCGTTCGAAGGAATGTATGTATGTGTCGAAGAATTTATTCCAACATTATTCCCATTTATTTGCCATTGATAAACCGGACTTAATCCGCAATTTACCGGAACTGCTGTAAGTGTTACCGGATTACCCTGGCAAACAGCTAAGTTATCAGGCGAAATTGATACACTAGCCGGCAGATTCAAGCCTACATGCATTATAATATCATTAGAAACAGCAGGATTCCCCGTTGCGCATTGAGCATCCGATATCAATTCACAAGTTATAATGTCCCCGTTAACAGGTGTATATGAAAATGTAATTGCACTGATTCCGGTGTTTGCCCCATTCACTTTCCATTGATATACAGGATTGCTTCCGGCGTTTGTAGCTGTTAACGAATAGTTTACCAGCGTGCCGGTGCAAATGTTGTTCTGATCTTCGGTTATCGAAACACTTGCCGGAAGTGCTGGGTTTACCGTCATATGTATTGCATTTGATACTGCAGGATTGCCGCTGGCACAAGGAATGGCAGCATTTAAAGTGCAGGTAACTATATCATTATTAACCGGCGTATAACTGAACGTTGTCGAATTTGTGCCGGCATTTGTTCCATTTACTTTCCATTGAAAAACAGGTGATGAGCCGCAGTTAACAGTATTTGAAATATAAGTTACTGAAGTTCCGCTGCATATGTTATTTTGATTTTCTGAAATACTAATACTTACTGGTGAAAATGGATAGACATTTACATTCAATGTATTAGAGGTGGCCGGATTGCAGGTTGCGCATAAGGCATTCGAAGTAAGTGAGCAATTCACAAGGTCGCCGGTAGCCGGAGTGTAAATGTATGTAGCTGAATTGGTTCCTGCAGGAATTCCGTTTACAAACCATGCATACGAAGGGCTGCTTCCGCCATTGACTGGTGCTGCGGTGTATGTTACAGGTATTCCTTCACAGGCAATAAGGGGAGCCGGTGTAATGGTTACCGATACCGGTAGCGAATTACTTACCAGCATAGTTATGGTATTCGAAATTGCCGGTTTCGGCGTTGAACATGTTATATCCGATGTAAGGCTGCATGTTACCAAATCCCCGTTCAACGGAATGTACGAAAAAGTTGGGGAATTAGCCCCTGCATTTATACCATTCACTTTCCATTGAAAATGTGGGCTTGTTCCTCCGTTTACAGCTGAAGCTGTGTAGGTTACGGTTGTTCCCTGGCAAACACTTAACTGGCTGGCTGTTATACTAACCGAAACTGCAAACGACGGATTTACAGTTATATTTACCACATTCGAAACTGCCGGATTGTTTGTAGCACAAGCAAGTCCTGATGTAAGCACACATCTTATAGCATCGCCATTAGCAGGAGCATAGGAAAAAGCGTTTGAATTTGAACCTGTGTTAGACCCGTTTACTACCCATTGATATATGGGATTAGTTCCGGGATTTAATGCAGTTGCACTGAAATATACTATTGTTCCCTGGCATACTGTAGTTTGATTGGCTGTAATCGAAATACTCGCAGGCATAACTCCATTTACTACCATAACTACCTGGTTTGATGTGGCCTGGGTATTGCCCGCGCACGACAAATTTGATGTAACAACGCAGCTTACTATATCACCTGATACAGGTGTGTATGTAAATTCCGAAAAGTTTATACCCGAATTTATTCCATTTACCATCCATTGAAAGGAAGGTGTTGTTCCTCCATTTATTACTGTTGAAGTAAAAGTTACAGGACTTCCCTGGCAGATATTATTTGCATTTTCGTGTATTACAATACTCACAGGCAGCGAATTGTGAATTTCCATAGAAATGCTGTTCGAAACAGCCGGATTTCCGCTTACGCAGACAATTCCTGATGTAAGAGTGCAGGTAACCTGATCATTATTCAACGGAATATAGGAAAACGAAGGACTATTTGTTCCGGTATTTACACCATTAACTTTCCATTGATAGCCTGGGTTTGCTCCTCCATTAATTGGGATTGCTGAATAATTTACAGTTGTTCCATGGCAAATGCTGTTCTGATCAGCGCTTATGCTAATACTAACCGGAACCAGGCTCACTACAATCATTTCAATATTGTTGGAAACAACATTGTTACAAGTCCGGCATAATTCATCCGATGTGAGTGTGCAGCTCATTATGTCCCCGTTTTGAGGAATATAAGTATAGGCCTGAGAGTTAATGCCCACATTTACACCATTCCGTTTCCATTGATAAGAAGGATTTGCCCCACCATTTATCGCCAATGCTGAAAATGAAACTGTTGACCCGGCACAAACATTATTTGCATTGGAAGTTATTGAAATTGAAGGTGTAACGAATGGCAAAACATCCATGCTGACCTCGTTTGACGTAGCGGGACTTCCCGTTGCGCAAGGTAAACCTGAGTATAAGATACATTTCACGACATCACCATCAAAAGGAATAAATGAATACGCAGACTGGTTCGTTCCAACATTCATCCCGTTAACCTGCCATTGAAATATTGGCGATACTCCACCATTTGAAGCCAATGCTGTAAAAAGTGTTGTTGAACCTTCACATATTGTTGCAGGGCTGGCTGAAATTGTAACCGATGCAGGATAGGACGAATTTACGCTCATAATCACTGTATTGGAAGTAGCCTGATTAACTGAAATACATGATTCTGAAGATGTAAGGATACATTGTACGATGTCGCCGTTTTGAGGAAAGTAAGAGAATACCGGATCATCAGTTCCTGAATTCAAGCCATTAACCTGCCATTGGAACGAAGGTGCACTGCCTGCATTGTCGCAGATAGCAATAAAATTAACTATCATTCCCGAACACGTATTATTCTGATCTGCTGTAATCTGCACTCCGGGAGTGAGTGTCGGGTTTACCGTTATAATTACACTGTTCGAAACAGCAGGATTATTACTAGTACACGAAAGGTTTGATAAAAGCTCGCATGTAACACTATTTCCAGCCGAAGGAATATAACTAAAAACAGGTGAGTTGGTTCCTGTATTTGTACCGTTAACTTTCCATTGGTAAATGGGCAACGGTCCTCCATTCGTTGTTGATGCAACCAATGAAACTGTTGTTCCTTCGCATATGTTGTTTGCATTTGCGGCAATTGAAATACTAACAGGTAACAACGTATTCACTGACATGGAAATGGTATTCGAAATGGCCGGATTTTCGGTTACACACTGATAATCGGATGTAACCGAGCACGAAATTAAATCGCCATCAGCAGGAAGAAATGTAAATGAAGGAGAATTGGTTCCTGCATTAATACCATTAACCCTCCACTGAAAAAACGGACTTATTCCTGTGTTTCCGGTAGTGCTGTTAAAAATAACTGCCGATCCCTGGCAAACAGTATTAGTGCTTTCTGTTATCGAAATACTTACCGGAAGCCAGGGTTTTACAGTTATTACAATTGAATTTGAAGTTACCGGACTTCCTGAAACACATAAAGCGCCTGAAGTAACAACACATGAAACAATGTCACCATCTGATGGAATATATGTAAAAACAGCGGTATTTGAACCCACATCCAAACCATTTACTTTCCATTGGTATTGAGGGTTTGAACCACAATTTTGGGTTGTTGTGGAAACAGTAATACCTGAACCTTCACATGTAACGGTTTGCGAAGCTGTTATCGTTGCATGAACCGGAATGATGGCATTCACGCTCATAATCAGCGGATTCGAAATTGCAGGGCTACCTGTTGCGCAAATCATATCCGAAGTAAGCACACAGCTTACTAAATCTCCATCATTAGGTTGATAATCAAAAACCGGCGAATTTATGCCGACGTTGATATTATTCACTTTCCACTGATAAAATGGCGAAAAACCGCCATTGATGGCCACAGCCGTAAAATTTACAATATCTCCCTGGCAGATCGTGTTTTGAAAATATGAAATAGTTACACCTACTGGCAGATGAGAACTTATTACTATTGTTTCAGTATTAGAGGTTGCAGGGCTCCCGATGGTACAAATTGCATTGTTCGATGTAAGCGTACAGGAAACTTCATCGCCATTTACAGGATAATACGTATAATCAGGCAAACTGCTACCTACAGGAATTCCGTTAACTTTCCACTGATAAACAGGATAAGTGCCTTCATTTTGAGCAGTTGAATGAAGTGTTACCGGCGAGGCAGGACAAACAGGGTTTGGAAGTGCTGCAATTGTGATGCTGACCTGGTTTTCGGGTTCCACTTCAATAAATGCCGACCCGCTTAGGTTTTCCGGTGGAGCAGCAGCATTTTGATCATTTAATGCAGCAATTGTATAGTTTGTTGTAGATACCGGACTTACTGTAACATAAATTTCCGGCGGATAACCGGAGAAAATAGTTCCATCACTTAGAATTCCATTTATCAAACCTGAACCAGCAACACTAATCAGCAGAATAGTACTTTGTCCACTGCAAATGGTTGTTGAACCGCTGATTGATCCGCTTGGCTCTCCGCTTGAAAATGGTTTTTCACCCTTGGATATCAATGATATAAGGATAAACAAAAAGGAAATACTACCAAATCTTACATTCATGCAATTGTGTCGGCAAACGGTTACTAAAAAGTGGAATATTTCCACAAATATATGTTAATAACTTGTTAAGCCCAAAGTAATTTTTTAGTGATCATGGCTGTTCAAAATAGAAAATCCATCGAAATGATTCATTGTCCTCCAAATGTTTGATCTGGATGTTTAAAATAAAAAAAGACTGCCATTTAGTAGCAGCCTTTTTATCCGGGATAAGATAGTTTTTTTAGTTTACAGGTATTAATTGATTGTTATTCAGGCAATTCATATGTTGATTCTGCATCACCTGCACCCGCTGTGTAATAACTGTTTACATCAAATTTCAGGTAGCTGAATACATCAACTATGGTTTCAATAGTTTCAATTTCTCCGGCAGTATAGTAATCGTTTACATCGAAGCGTAAGTAGGCAAATTCATTTACAGGCAATTCAATAGTTTCAGTATCTGTGAATTCTGAATTGTTCGTGTATTCATTTACATCGAATTTCAGATAACTGTAATCAGAAACCGGATTCTCATGCAACACATCATAAACATCAAGGTTTGCATCCATCGCGATATAATCAGAAACGTTAAACTTCAGGTAGCTGTAATCTTCAGCCGGTACCGATGGAAGAGTAACATGGCTTGCATCCTTTTTTATGATTGTCTTTTTTGTTTCAGATGCAGGCATCAACCCATTTATCTGTATGAAAGAGATTTCATCAGTTGATGATGCATTTAATTTATTCACATCGCGGCGCGAAGTTGATTCTACAAAAGTTATCATCAGTAAAAATGCTGCGATGCTCGAAATTATAATTGATGTTTTCATGGCTTTTGGTTTTTATCCTTTCGGATGTATGGGTTTTGATTTTTTTATCCTGTTTTCGATCATATGACGAAACAGCATTTAAAATGTTACAAATAAAAGTGTTAAGAAATATTTTAATCGGTTAATGCCGGAAATCACCCGATGAATGCATTTAAAATCCGGACGAATTACCATAAAAAAATGATGGATACTTTAATTAATATTTGTGATAACCTTAAACCGGAAAAGTAAAAAACTTAATCTTGTGATGACTTTTAATTGGTGGCCCGGAACCATACAAAGAATTCCTATTGTATTTAATACTAATTTTGAGCAAAATCAAAACCCCCGCTAAAAACAGTTACCTCTGAGCCGATACTAAACTTCACGTCCGTTCGCTACTCGAATTAACCTTTATACATCGGAACAATTGAATCTTTGAACCCTTGAACGCGCAGCATTGAACCCTTGAACGCAAACTCTTCAAACCCTTCAAACTCTTCAAACCCGAAACTCTTCAAACCCGAAAC
>CAZBZA010000123.1:2201-8484 GCA_964495865.1 uncultured Lentimicrobiaceae bacterium | reverse complement strand
CATTCTTCGGGTACTCAAGTAAATCCGTGTGCCATCCTGATTTTACCGGTTTGAAAAATTTCAGTTTCGAAACCGTATCTTTTCCTTCCATATCATAAAGCCTTACCACAAATCCGTTATTGTCTTCTGCGCGTTTTACTGCAGAGATCACGAGATTATCCTTTTCGGTGGAGAAAAAACTAAGCTCGGCAGGTAACTGAGCATTTTTATACATGGTCGGATTTATAACAACCTGCAGTTTTTCATTGGCGCTGAGCGCTTTCTTATAACCGTTCTGCCAGCCGGAGGTATGTGATGTAAAACTGAAAAAGAAATGGTGATCACCCGTTTGCAGGTATTCGTTGCCTTCGCCGTGGCAACTGCGTCGTGCAGCCAGCAGCAATGGTTGCAGAACAATGTTTTTAACAGGATCGGTAGTTGGGTCAATCCAGTCGGCAACCGCCACACACGAGCTTAAAGTTACTCCTGATTGGGTATCGCTTGCGCTAATCCAGTTTTGAATGCCACGCGGATGCACATCCTTACTTTCAGTTTTATGGCGTTCGCCGGGTGTGCCTTCCATTTCATCTTTGCCAACATTAAGCACTCCGTAAGGAACTTCGTAACTTACCTGTCCCTCTGAAATTGCCAGCGGCATTGCCATGCGAAATTCGCGGTAAATTTCACCATCCCAGTTCAGGAGCGAAACATTAAAATCGATGCGTTTTTCGTTGTGATACAGCGTTACTGTTTCCTCAATTACCGCATTGCGTATGGGGCAACGGAAACTGTATTTTGAAAATAACTTGTTGTTCTCCAGTTGTTTCCATTTTGCATCGTGCAGGCTGGTTTTATCGAAACCTTCCATTGTAGGAAGCTGAATGTCAGCAAACTCACCGGCTCCTGTTCCTTCGGAGCGCATGGTAAATATTTCGCCTCCAAGAAATTTTTTTGTGTCCAGCATTTCGCGATTGAGTTCTTTATCATAAATGCTTTTTAAACCTCCGTTTCCAAAACTGATTTTATAATACTGATTTTCAGTTTCTTTGGGATCGGCATTTTCGGAACTGCTTTTTGCATCAGCAGTTTCAGCAACGTTTTTCTCAGTTATATAAAATGTTTTGTACCCAACGGATGGTATGTTTTCGGCAAAAAAGTACAAGTTACCGGAAGGTGACATGGAATAACTGCAAGCCTTTCCTGAATAATCGGAAACACTGATTTCTTTCCCTTCAGGCCTGGCAATCAGTAAAGTAACCATTCCGCTGCGTACCTGGTTCTGACTGTTAAAAACAACAACGGGCATCCCTTTACCCTCGTCAGTTTGAACTGAAGATGCAAGATCGTTTAGCGTGAGGTCAAGAACTGCCTGTGCTTCGCTCCGTGCAAACTGATATTTTTCGAGAAAGAGGTCATCGGTAATCTGCCCGTTTTTCCCTCCCCATCCGTGATCGGGATATATTTTTGCTTCCCAGGCTTTGTTTAGACGGTTGTAAGGATACAAATTAAAATTGCCTTTCACCAGTGCATTTGCAGTAGCAAACTTTTCGGCCATAGGTAAAAGGATATCCGCTTCACGGCTGGCTGTTATCGCCTTGTAATGCGTTGGCCCATGGATGTATAGCCATAAAGCTGGTCTTTCTCCTTTAATTTTGGGTATTTGGGTTTTCTCTTTTTCAATGGCATCGAAAAATTCAGGTGCTGTAACTTTTTTAAATTCAGGAAGCTTTGCTGTAATAATCTGATCTTCTTTTATTTCCAGCTCTTTGATGCCTTCCCATTGCCTGATGATATGACTGTAATCTTTGGCTGCACTCATATCCCAGTCCGAGAGAATAGGAGTTATGGGGTTCGTCGTTTCAGTATGATAATATTTATTGAAGTAGAGTGCCTGTTGCGAAATAAAAAGTGCCGCATCGTAAAAAGTTTTGTTCAGCTGCACGTAGGCATCACCGTAATGACCTGGTGAATAGGCCGTAATGTACGATCCGTCAGGACTATACCAATGATAAATACCTTTCTCCTGCCGGCTGATCATCAGGTTTTTAGTGCCGGCTTTCCGCATTATTTGTGGCATCTGGAGGCTGCGGCCGGGAACATCAACATTCCAATAAGTATTGGCGGTGTAGCCAAATTCTTTTTTCAGCCATCGGGCTCCAAAATAAAACTGCCTGGCAAGGGCTTCTCCCGAATACAATTCCTCATAAGGCTGCGTATAGGTTGAACCGCAGGAAATATTTCCATTGTTCAGCATTTGCTGCACCAAAGGTCGTTTGTCGGGATGGCGGGTAATATATTCCTTGATCATCAATGCATCTTCCACATCAAACCTGTAACCGGGATCGCGTGATCCGATTTCGAACAGCGGCGTGAGTAACATAGTATCGCGCAGAATCACGCAATTTTCGGGCGAATCCATCCATGCAATATCCTGGTGGCTCGAATTCATAAGGTAAATATTTCCTTTAGCTGCCGGGCTTTGTGCCAGCGCGGCGAGGCTTTCGATGGTGGCAGGTTTGTAAGTGCGGAGTGTTTTTATTTTAATGATCTCACCTTCCTTTGTCGATTCAATTGTTAATAATGATTTGGGAATCATGATGGTACGTGATTCTGCTTTTCCAAATTCAGTAACTGTGTAAATTTTACCGGTTTCATCTTTTATGGTGACACTCTTTCCTGCCACCGACTTTGGAAGTGAAAATGATACAGAGCTGTTTTCCTTTCCTGCAACCAGTTGCACAGTTTGTTTTACCTTGCCCGATTCAATCGTTATATTTTCACCGGCTTTGTTCAGGGGAGCATTCATATTTACCTGGAATCCTTTTTTATCCGGAGTTGCGGTAAGTTCCGACCAGGTGCTGTATTTCGATGAATTCAAAAGGTAAGCAAGCGCATCTTTTGCCTGGAAAACGATAACCCATGAGCTGGAACCCGCTGCTTCCCCAACAATTTTAATGGTTTGTGGTTTTCCGGCAATCAGCCAGCTTTTGGGCAGCCAGGTCCACATATATCCATGAAAATCACCATGTTGGTCAGTGGAAATCCCTGTGAATCCCATCTTTCCACCTTCGTCATTCGCGAATTCTCTTTCAGGATTACCTGATGAAATAAAAGTAAAGCGCAACTTATCGTTAATATAAACATTGAATTTTTTCCCTTCGGTAGTATGATCCACCGCAGCCAGCCATACAAAACCTGCGCCGTCATTTGTGAGGTGTATAGCAGGCGCAGTTTCCCATTCAATTGCCAGCGTTCCGTCCGTGCAACGTGTTAACAGGCTTTCAGTTACATCATCGCGGAGACTTTGGTAACTAAATTCATTTTTACCGGTGTTTTTCTGAAATCCTTCGTTGTACGATTTTGCAAGAGCAGCAATTTTAAAAGTACGTTGAATACTTTGATCCTGTGACTTTGCTAAAGATGAAATCAAAGTGAGAGAAAGAAAAATGATTGGAAGTAAATGTGCTTTTATCATGGCTGAAAGGTTTTATGCGGAATTGTATTTTTTAACTGATAAGTTTATAGCAAAAATATAGAATATCCGGATAGCTTTATGAAAATTATTAGAAACACAAACTCATCTATGAATTTTGATATGTGTCAAATTGACATATTTATCCTAAAATATATTGACATATTGGCATAAATTGATGAGATTTTTTTTATGGCTTATTTCTTGAAGACTCTATTATGGTTTAAAATCTATACTAATGAACTTTAATAAATACACCATAAAAGCGCAGGAAGCCGTTCAGCAGGCGCAACAGATCGCAGCAAACAATCAGCATCAGTCGATTGAAAATGCACACCTTGTTAAAGGGATGCTTTCGGCTGACGATAGTATTATTCGTTTTCTCACCAGCAAACAAGGAATTGATTTTACTGCTTTTGAAAAAGGGATTGATTCAATAATCAGATCATACCCCAAAGTTCAGGGTGGTGAACAGTTTCTTTCGAATGATACCTCAAAAGCACTTCAGAAAGCTGAATCTTTGCTGAAAGAGTTTGGAGATGAATTTATTACCATCGAACTGATCATGCTTGGGATTCTGATGTCGAACGACAGCGTTTCCAAACTCATGAAACAACTGGGCGCCAGTGAGAAGGATATGAAATCGGCTATCATTGAACTGCGTAAAGGTTCATCCGCAACCAGCGCAACTTCGGAAGAAACCTACAATGCGCTGAATAAATATGCCCGTAATCTCAACGACCTCGCACGTAAAGGAAAACTCGATCCGGTTATAGGCCGCGACGAAGAAATAAGGCGCGTATTGCAGATTTTAACCCGCCGAACTAAAAATAATCCCATCCTTATTGGTGAACCGGGTGTGGGAAAAACAGCTATTGCCGAAGGTATTGCTCACCGGATTATTAGTGGCGATGTGCCTGAAAATCTGAAGAATAAACTGATTTTTTCCTTAGACATGGGTTCTCTTATTGCCGGAGCAAAATACAAAGGTGAGTTTGAGGAACGTTTAAAAAGTGTTGTAAAAGAGGTAATAGCTTCGGATGGTGAAGTAGTTTTATTTATCGACGAGATTCATACCCTTGTGGGGGCCGGTGCTTCGGAAGGTGCCATGGATGCTGCCAATATCCTGAAGCCTGCGCTTAGCCGGGGCGATTTGCATGTAATTGGAGCTACAACACTTAATGAGTATCAGAAATATTTTGAAAAAGATAAGGCACTTGAACGCCGTTTCCAGGTTGTAATGGTAAATGAACCTGATAAACTGGATGCTATCTCAATTCTTCGCGGTTTGAAGGAACGCTACGAAACGCATCACCAGGTGCGGATTAAGGACGAAGCAATTATTGCGGCTGTCGAACTTTCGCAACGGTATATCACCGACAGGTTTCTGCCCGACAAAGCCATTGATCTTATTGACGAAGCATCAGCAAAACTCAGGCTTGAAATCAATTCCGTTCCTGAGGAACTTGACGAAAAAGAACGTCGTATCCGTCAGTTGGAAATTGAGCGTGAAGCCATAAAACGTGAAAAAGATGAAGTAAAGCTGAAACAACTCACCGAAGAAATTGCCAATCTCGACGAAATCCGTAAAGCTCTGAAAGCTAAATGGGAAGCTGAACGAAACCTCGTAAACGGCATACAGCAGCAGAAAAAGAACATCGAATCATACAAATTTGAAGCTGAACAAGCTGAGCGTGAAGGCAATTATGGTCTTGTTGCTGAATTGCGTTACGGAAAAACCCAGGAAGCTACAGAAAAACTCGAACAGCTCAAAAAGGAACTCAACCTGATGCAGGTAAATTCGGCATTGGTTAAAGAGGAAATCGGCTCCGAAGAAATCGCGGAAATTGTTGCCCGCTGGACAGGCATTCCGGTTTCGAGAATGTTGCAAAGCGAGCGCGAAAAGTTGCTGCATCTTGAGGACGAGCTTCACAAACGCGTCATTGGTCAGGATGAGGCCATACAAGCCATTTCTGATGCTATCCGCCGCAGCAGGGCAGGGCTTCAGGATGCAAAACGCCCTATGGGATCATTTATTTTCCTGGGAACTACCGGCGTTGGAAAAACAGAACTAGCCAAAGCGCTGGCCGATTATATGTTCAACGACGAAAATGCCATGGTCCGCATCGATATGAGCGAATACCAGGAACGTCATTCTGTTTCGAGGCTCGTTGGAGCGCCTCCGGGCTACGTGGGTTACGACGAAGGCGGACAGTTGACGGAGAAAGTGCGTCGTAAACCGTATTCGGTTGTTCTTTTCGATGAAATGGAAAAAGCTCATCCTGACGTGTTTAACATTCTCCTGCAGGTTCTGGATGATGGCCGCTTGACTGATAACAAAGGACGGACAGCTGATTTCAGGAATACAATAATCATAATGACTTCCAATATCGGATCGATGTTGATTCAGGATAAACTTAAGTCTATCAACTCCACTAACCGCGAAAAAGTGTTAGATCAAACCCGTGAAGAAGTATTTGATTTGCTCAAAAAGACTATCAGGCCCGAATTCCTTAACCGGATTGATGAAGTGATTATGTTCACTCCGTTAACTGAAAAAGAGATAGCCGAAATTGTACGTCTCCAGCTGAAAAAGATTGAGGAAATGCTGATATCCAATGATATACATCTCGAAGTTACTGAGGACGCTATCCAGTTAATTGCAGCCGAAGGGTACGATCCGCAATACGGCGCACGACCGCTCAAACGGGTGCTTCAACGTGAAGTGTTGAACAAATTGTCGAAAATGATTTTGGCTGATGAGATCCGGAAGGATAAGAAAATAGTGATTAGTGTTAAAGATAGTAAGCTGGAATTCAGTAACATGTAAAA
>CAZBZA010000123.1:0-2101 GCA_964495865.1 uncultured Lentimicrobiaceae bacterium | reverse complement strand
TAACTAATTCTCCGGCGAACCGCTATTAATCCATATGTTAAACATACTGATCTGGCAGTCAGATAATTTAGTGCCGTTTTTAGGCATCGGGCTATAGCCTGTTAAATGACTGATGGAACCGAAAAGCTTACCATTATCAGCCACTGCTTTTACACTTGTATAAGTAGCCAGATCAATTCCTCCGCCTGGTGCAGCACCGCTATGACATCCCTGGCAGCTATTCTGTATCAGGGGTTTAATATGGGTTGAGTATTTTACATTGGTTGTGTCGCAACCACTTGCAATACAACTGTTGTTTTTTGCACCTTGTCCGATCCATTTCGAAATAACAGCCAATTGCGCACTTGACATGGGCGCAGCAGGCGGCGGAGGCATGCGATCTTCCTGATCATCTTCCACCATCGCTTCATAAATTTTACTGCTGGTTGGATCATTCACTTTAATTCCACCGGTACTGATAATATTTACGTAGCTATCGAGTATTATTCCTTCTTTGGCTGAGCCTGCATCATGACAGCCGCTCATGGCACAACTGGATTGAAAAATCGGTAAAACCTGCTGCACAAAATATGCTGTATCGGGGCTGCATTGAGTTCCGGTATTATTTCCTGTAGTATCAACAGGGGGTAAAACTCCTACAGGATCAGGATCATGCTTGCACGAAGATGCAGCAAGAAGTGAAACAAAGAGAAAGGTCGAAATAAGTGTTTTGAATATATGGAAGTCCATGTTGATGTATATTGAGTTTAATAACTTCTTTATATCGCAAATGTTGTATGTGTTAGAAGAATTTGAGTTTTCGGGCAGCAAAAAGAGTCATTTTGATTAGCAGCCAGCCATGACTGAACCGGCTGATCTGCGTACTGCCATATTCCCTGTCGCGGTAACGGATTATTATTTCAGTAATTTTCAGGTTTAATTTTGCGGCTCCGAATATAAGATCGAAATCGCCGAAAGGATCAAAATTGCCAAAATAGTGACGGTTACTGACAATCTGATCGTAGTCTTTCTTATACAAAACTTTAGTTCCGCAAAGCGTATCTTTCAGTCTTTGTCCGAGTAAAAAGGTGAAAACCATCCCAAAAAACTTGTTACCCAGCAGGTTAAGGAAACGCATAGCATTTTTATCCATTGGATAAACCAGGCGGCTTCCATTTATAAATTCGCCTTTGTTGTATCGCAACGCATCGTAAAATTTCGGTAATTCCTCCGGAGGCATGGTAAGGTCAGCGTCAAGGATCATAAGTATTTCACCGGTTGCAGCTTCAAAAGCTTCACGCACGGCATTGCCTTTGCCTTTGCCACTTTGCCTCATTACTTTAATGTCCTTTTCGGGAAAGGCTTCCTTTATCCTGAGCATTTCCTCATAGGTGTTGTCAGCCGAATGTCCTTCGATAAAAACAAATTCCTGATGGGTTCCAAATTGCGGGGTACGCAAAATTGCATTTTCTATATTGCCTTTTTCGTTTCGGGCCGGTACTACAATCGAAACGCTATATTGCTGATCGTCGCTAAGTAAAGGCCTGGCAATGATAAGATTAACCAGGTCTAACCTGTTAAACAGAGGCAGGTTGGCCAGAAATTTGTTAAAAATCAGGTTTATAACCGGAATGTATTTTGGGAACATCAACTTTCGTTCGATGCGTATTACCTGAAATCCCTCAAGATCAAGCAGATTACATGTGTCGCTGTTCGAAAACCAGTTCTGGGCAGGCTGCCTCAACTTAAGCCTGAACAATTCACCGCTCCTTAAAACCGGCTCCCACATATAATTGTATTGCGAAATAACGATTCGCGTTTGCGGATGACAGAGTTTTTTTATGTTATGAAATGCGGTTTGTACATCCCATAAGCAGTTTGTAAGGTCGGAAAGTATTATGTAATCGAAAATTTCATTCAGTTGAAGTTCCTCAATATCATCAACCTTAAAAATGAGATCAGGATACTTTTTTATAGCCGTTTCGATATGCTCAGGAGCAAAATCGATCCCAACACCATACGAAGGTCGTGTTGAATGCAAAAGATCGCCGCTTCCGCATCCGATTTCAAGTACACGTTTGCCTTCAGGAATTATGGATGAAATATATTTTTCGAGCGATTT
>CAZBZA010000122.1:0-8511 GCA_964495865.1 uncultured Lentimicrobiaceae bacterium | reverse complement strand
GTATGGTAATCATCGTGCAGCCCTGAATTATAGGTCATTATCGGAATATTTTTAGCCGTAAATGAAGCATAATCGCTTCCCGAATGGCCTGTTACATCCCACAAATCAAGAGTAAAAGGATGGTTTAACGTTGCATTGCTCTTGTTAGCCAGTTCGCGCAGGTACTCATCCTCAATGCGTGTTCCGATGCTCAGTTGCCTTCCGGCAGTATCTTCTTTTACACTTCGCGAAATCATATCCATATTGATGTATAACTTCACCTTATCGGGTTCTGAAAGTGTACTTACAAAATATTCGCTTCCGATAAGACCTTTTTCCTCAGCAGTCCATGACGCAAAAGCAATGTTGCATGGCGGAATAGTTTGGTTTTCAGTCCACTTACCGGCCAAAGCCAGAAGTCCGGCAACACCCGAAGCATTATCATCAGCACCATAATAAATATCGTTGCCGCGTTTCCCAAGGTGATCGTAATGCGCTCCCAAAATAACAGTTTTGGTTGTATCCGAACCGGGGAGTAAACTTATAACATTATGCACCTTAAGGGTATCAGCGTTAACCTTCAACCGGATATTTAAAAAGTCAATGTTCAGAACAGATGAATAAGCCAATTTTTGGGCAATTTCCTTTTCAATTTTCACGACATCAATTCTGAGCCTTTCCAAAAGAATCCGGCTGCCTTCTGCGGTTAACCTAATACAAGGTATGGTTTGTATCTGCTCATTTGAAGGTAAAGTATATTCAGAATCATGGTATAACCGGGCATCATCGGGTGTTTTTGACTGATTGTATTTATTACTGATAACCACAATTGCCGCCGCACCTTGTTTTGCTGCTTCCCTGCACCTGAGGTTAAGATCGTATCCATCGTTTTCGGCTAAAATCCTGAACTTTTTCCAGGCCGGGCTTAGTGTGTCGTGCTGACCAGGATAACCTTCAAACACAACTACCAGCTTCCCGTTCACATTTTGTGCTGCATAATCATTGTAGTTTAACTCCGGCGAATTTATCCCATAGCCGGCAAATACTATGTTTGATTGGAGTGAAAAGTTGCTGAATACATTTTCAACTGTAAAATCTTTCTGGTGAAGCAATTGGACCGGTGGCTGTTTGTTTTTCCGCGAAACAATTGAAACAGATGCCTCGCTGATACCATATCTAAGCAAACTGAAGGATTGAAAATAGTCGGTAAGAATAATTTTGCTTTCATCAGCTACTTTATGATAGGGTTTCAAACCCATGCTTTGCATCCCCGATGCAATATATTCAGCAGCAATGTAACTTCCCACGGTACCGGTTTCGCGGCCTTCGAGAAAAGGTGATGCGAGGAATTGAACGACCGGCATAAAATTCCGGATTTCCGGCGACTCTACTTTTTGAACCTGCGCCTGCAGGCTACAAAAAGACAACGTGAAAACAATCAATATTATCTGTCGTGGTCTGTTTACATTCGATTTCATCGGGATAGAAATTTCACAACATTATTTTAAAAAGCTGAATCAATTACAATCAGATAATTCAAAGAGTGAGAGTTTTATAATCCCTCACACTTTTTAAAACTGATCACATTTCTATTTACTCCTTTACTATAATTCCGTTAGCCATCAGATATTTTATGTTGAAATCAGCATCCAGAACCAGTATATCCGCATCAAAACCTTCTTTAATATAGCCCTTACCTTGCAGTTTCAGAATATCAGCAGGGTTAGAAGTGGCAACCTGTAAAGCGGTTTCCAAAGGAATTCCTTCTTCAGTAACCGATTCTTTAATTTCGCGTAACACTGAATCAGGCAGCCCCATTTCAATTTTTATCAATTTACCGGTTTCCGGATCAAAACCTGGCAACGAGCCGCAGGCATCGGAGGTAAATGTGATGTGTTTGATCGGAACACCGCTTTCGAGTAATAATTTAAGCGCTTTCGAAGGTTTGATTTCTTCGTCTTTGTAATAAGGATAGGAACTGGTAGTTATATCAACAAAGCCTTTTTTGCCATATTCCTTGGCATCTTCAAAAATGTAATCGTTACGGTTGCAATGGGTTGGAATAAACTGCCTGTAACCCATTTCGCTGTTAGCAACCACATCGTGTATCGGCCTGAACGGATCGCGGGCATCGCCCATATGCATATTAACTATTCCGGCTTTACCGCCTATCATACCTGCAACGCGCGCATGGGCAACAATCCGTGTAAGTTCTGCTGTAGTTGGCACTGATGATCGATGATCGGAAACAGCAACCTCACCCACCCCGATAACTTCTTCGATAAGCGCAATGTCGCGCGCCACATCTCCTGTAATACTTGGTGGCGGCACCTGATAAGCTCCAGTGTACATCCATGCCGACATGCCTTTTGCCCTTATACTTTTAACTTTCATCAGCACACTGTCGACAGTTCGGGTTATGCCATCGGTTCCAAGGCAGCCGATAACGGTTGTTACACCGCCATCTATCATCATACTGATTTCCAGCTCAGGCATACGGGTTGCTGGTCCACCCTCGCCCCCGCCGCCGGTGATATGAACATGAGAGTCGATAAGCCCGGGAACAAGGTTTAAACCTGCACAGTCAATCACTTTAACTTCCACTCCCTGAGGCGGTTCAATATGCCCGGCAATGGCAAGAATACTCTTGCCTCCGGTAAGGATATCTTGTTTCCCAATGTAATGGGGTATGTATGTATTTGCATTTTTAAATAAGAAAAGCATAACCGATGTTTTAATTACTAAATTTCGCTAAAATTATTCTTTTTTTTAATGCTATTTTCCTTACTTTCGCTTTGTTCTTACTTTATTTATAAACTTATGCAGCTCCTGCAAATACTGCCTTTACTTTTTATCCTATCGTCATTCTCCTCATTTTCTCAACCCGGGCGCCTGTTGCTGGTGGGTGGCGGATCAGAGAAAAACGGCGCTTCAAGCTGGAGTACTCCAGCTTATCGCTGGGCCGGTGAAGGAAAGAGGGTTGCTATTATTGGGGTTTCGACCGGCAGCCTGGCTCCTTATTTTACTCAGCAGTGCGGTGCGGCTTATGCCAGGGAATTTGCAATTGCCTCGCGCGACAGTGCCGATAGTCAGGTTTTATACGATACATTACTGACATACGAAGTTATATTTTTCCGTGGGGGTGATCAATACAATTATTACTCCTTGTATCGCAACACAAAACTCCAGGATGCGGTTACGAACCTTTATAACAGCGGTGGAACAATATGCGGAACATCGGCCGGAATGCATATACTTTCATCAATAGTATTTACGGCACAAAACGGCACAGCTTATCCTGACGATTGCATCGAAAATCCAAACAATTCCGATGTAAAACTGGCTGATGATTTTATGAACCTGGCTCCAGGCTTTATATTTGATACCCATTTTGCCGAACGTGCCCGATTTGGACGACTAACAGCTTTCCTGGCAAATTTCAAATTGAATAAAGGCATTGATATTACCGGAATAGGAATGGATGATATGACCTGTATGACGGTTGATATTAATGGATTAGGAACCGTTTTCGGCACCGGTTGTGCAAATATTTACAAAGCAGGAAGCTCTTATTTGCTGAATGGCACCAAATTACTGGCCGATACGGTTGAAATTATTCAGCTTTTACAGGGCTGTACTTTCGATTTCGCAACACAAGAGGTTACACTGCCGGCACTCAACCGACAGTTGAATACAGGAATGCTCGAAGAGACAGGAAATTATACCGTGCTGGCCAGCGGAAGCAACAAACTGAATGAAAACTCGGCCATGCTTGGCGATATGGTTAACAATACTGGTTTGATATCCGATACCATTCTTTTGTTAACCGGAAACGAAACTCTGGCAATTACGTTTAAAGATAAATTAATTCAACTGGGTGCCTCAGAAGTTGTCATACATGTTATTGACAACGAAGCAGCTAACAATCCGGAACTGTCAGCAAAAATAAACAGTTCGAAAAAAGTTCTTTTTGTAGCAAACACTACAGTAGCTTTCAATCAGTTCCTGGAAACAGCGAATGGAAAACTGATCAGTGAACATCTACAGCGAAGCGGAATGATATCAGCATTTGCAGGCGACGATTCGCGCTATGCCGGTAAAACTGTAGTGGATAATTATTACGAGTTGTATGCCTCGTATTATGCCGAAATGACTTTTAGCAAAGGATTATGTCTGCTCAGGAATACTGTTATTATGCCTAATACCTTCTACGACAGTGATATGTACGAAAACTCAGCCTCAGCCGTACCGTATGCCATGGCGCTCGACACGCTGAAATTCGGTATCTGGCTTACCAACCATAATTTTATGAAATTTGCTCCGGTTAACGGGAAAGCAACTCTCACAAGTTTCGGAACCGCACCTGTTATGGTTATTAAAAATACCGGAACACTGGCAGGTTTCTCAACTCAAACAGGCAGCGGAAGCAACACCAAACCCCGAATGATTGCGGGTTTTGAGCACCTTGAGCTCTCGCTGATCGATTATACCAATCCTTTTATTATGGGGGATGTGAGCACTGCCGGAATAAATTTATCAAAGGAATCCACCAAAATTGCTATTTCACCCAATCCGGTTGCCGATATTTTGAATGTTGCATTCGCTGATGGAAATTTCAACTGGGAAATAATTGATGCAAAAGGGCATCGGCTTTATTACGGAACTTCAGTTAATCAAACAATTCAAGTGAATGTTTCAGGATTATCTCCGGGTTTATACTTTTTTAAAGCTCTGGAAGTCAAAAATCAGAATGTCTCCATTATCAAATTTATTAAGGACTAGAAGTTCATTTATGAGAAATCTAAAAACAATTGTACTCTTTATTTTTGTCGCTTTGGTTTTCCGGGGTTACAGTCAAACGCTGCCATTGGGAAGTCTTGTGATAGTCGGTGGCGGACTTGAGCCCGACAACAAAAGTGTTTTCAGCCAGCTAATTGAATTGGCGGGCGGGCCTGATAAAGCAGTGTTTTCAGTTATCCCTTCGGCCAGTGGTGTTGCAATGCAAACCTTCGTATACTTTCGCAGCGAACTGATTTCCTATGGCATAAAACCCGAAAATATTCATCTTATTCCCATTGCCATGGCTGATGACGACAGCACAACAGATGTTGATGAATCGAGTTGGCGAAACAACGGAAATGACCCGAAATTAGCCGAAATTGTGAGGAAAAGTTCATGTATATGGTTCAGTGGCGGCGATCAGTTGCGTACGATGAAAACTTTGCTTAAACCCGACGGAAGCAAAACTGTTGTTCTGGAAGCCGTGTGGGATGTATTCAATCGCGGCGGAGTAGTTGGCGGTACAAGCGCCGGAGCTGCTATAATGAGCGAGCCGATGATTGGCGCAGGCAATAGCATGGGAGCACTGAAACATGGTGTAAAAACTTCGTTCGAAGGAGAAGATTTTCCTGAAGGCGAAGGCGTATTATTAACTCACGGACTTGGATTTTTCCCGCTAGGTATTGTTGATCAGCATTTTAATGCCCGTGCCAGGTTGGGCAGGCTTATTGTTGCTATGTTACATGATCCCAAAAAAACGCAAACCGGTTTTGGTGTTGATGAAAATACAGCACTCATTTACATTGGAAAACTCAAAATGCTGAAAGTGGCTGGTGCCGCCGGCGTAACTATTGTTAACACAACCCGGGCTTCGGTTTCGTATATAAACAAGTTCCCTGAAATTGAAAATGTTCTGCTAAGTTACCTCGGGGATGGCGATACCTACGATATAGCTACCGGTAAAATTACTCCTGCCGCGGGAAAGAGAAGTACAAAAGGCAACGAATATTACAATATTTCGAATCCTGCCCAAGCTGGAATGTTATCAGGCAGTGCATCTGATTTCCTGAACCTGGTAACAAAAAACCTGATCGACAATAAGGGTGCTGAAAAGGTTAATAATATTAACTTTACTGATGCCGGAAACGGATTTCAGGTAACTTTGAGTAAAACTCCTGAAAGTGCAGGATTTTACACCGATAAACCCGATGGCGACGACCACTATACAGTAATCAATATCCGGATGGATATTAAGCCGGTGAAAATAGAAATCACACCATTAAAACAGAATTAACCAACCAACCAAATAACTAATCATATGCGAAAAACTTGTTTTTTATTACTGATGTTTACCTTTTACGTCAGTTCGCTTTGGGCACAGACAATTCCGGTGAGCGGAACTGTAACGTCGGCAACTGATAACTCGCCTATGCCCGGGGTCACTGTGCAGATAAAGGGCTCACAGAAAGGTACAATTACTGATATTAATGGTTTCTACAAACTGGAGGTAGCTTCAAACGCTACACTGGTATTTACCTTTATCGGGATGAAACCTCAGGAAATACCTGTTGATGGACGAAAAACGATCAATGTCGAAATGGAAGAGGATAGAGTTGACCTGGGTGAAGTAGTAGTTGTGGGCTACAGCACAACCAGTAAAAAGCTGATTTCAGGATCGGTAGGAACTGTTAATGAAGATGAGCTGAAAAACATTCCGATGAGGACCATCGATGGTGTTTTGCAGGGAAAAGCTGCCGGTGTTTCAATTAATCAGAATTCTGGAACTCCCGGTGGTCAGAATTCAATTAAAATGAGGGGAGGAAGCTCAATCAATGCAAGCAACCAACCGCTTATTGTTATTGATGGAGTTCCGACTATTACAGGTAGTTTCGGCCAGATTGGCTACAGCGGACAGGAAATTGATGCCATGTCGGACCTCAACCCTAACGACATCGAATCATTTACAATCCTTAAAGATGCATCAGCAACGGCTATCTATGGAGCCCGTGCTTCGAATGGGGTAATTCTGATTACCACAAAAAAAGGGAATACGCAAAAAACAAATGTCAGTTTAAATACTTCCTATGGCTGGCAAACCATGCCGGCAGAGCGGATTCCCGACCTGATGAATGCCGCTCAATGGAACGAATTTAAAGGGACTGACGTACAGGGAACTGACACTGACTGGATGAAAGAAATTACACAGGTTGCGCCTACCTCAAATACTGAACTCTCAGTGAGCAGTGGAAACGAAAAAACACGTTTGTTTATTTCCGGCAGCTATTATGGACAGGACGGAACTGTGCGGTCAACCTCATTCGATCGTTACAGTGGCCGTATAAATGTGGATCATAAATTATTGCCCGAACTTACCATTGGCGGAGGCGTTTCGATGACTTATTCGAAAAACTACCGTGTTGAAGGCGACCAGACTCTTTACGGCCCTTTACCAAACGCGCTTTCCATACCAGCCATTTACCCGGTTTATAACGAAGATGGAAGTTACAACGAAGATGGCCCATATGCCAATCCGATTGCTATAATCAACGAAACGGTAAATGTGGCATATACCAATCGCAACAACGGAAACATATACCTTGAGTATAAATGTCCGCGTGGTTTTACTTTCACCAGCAAGTGGGGAGCCGATATTTACAATCTGCGCGAGCATGAATATGATCCTATCACAACAGCACAGGGATTAAAATACAACGGATTGGGAATTGAAGGTACCAGTTATGTAAGCAATCTTGTTGGTAGCAATGTATTACAGTATGTAAAATCGATTGATAAAATCCACAATTTTGAAGCATTGGCGGGCATCAGTTTTGAGAAATATGCCAGGCGTACCACTTATATTGAAGCTACAAATTTCCCGAATGAAGATTTCCAGTACATCACTTCGGCTGCCACCATCAGGGCTGCCAGTGCTTATGCACTCGATCGGGGAATGACATCCTATTTCGGTCAGTTTAAATACAATTACATGTATAAATATATCTTCACACTTACGGCACGTGCCGACGGATCGTCAAAATTCGGCGAAAATAACCGCTTTGGTTATTTCCCGGCAGCTTCGTTTGCATGGCGCATGAGTGAAGAAACATTCATGAAAAATTCAGAGGTAATCAGTGATCTTAAGTTAAGAACCAGTATCGGGCTTACCGGTAACGACGGCATCAGCGATTTTGCTTCCCTTGGCTTGTACGACGGAGGATACAATTATAACCAGCAAGCAGGAATTGCTCCTACTCAGTTACCCAATCCTGACCTGAAATGGGAAACCACGCTGCAAACAGGAATTGGATTGGATCTTGGCTTGTTCAACGACAGAATAAGTTTAATAGCCGATGTGTATTATAACCGCACCAGCGACCTGCTTCTGGAAAGGCCTTTAACGCTCTCATCAGGATTTACAACCATAACAGCTAATATAGGAGAGATGGAAAACAAGGGAGTTGAGTTTGTGCTGAATACTGACAACCTGAAGGGTGAATTGTCGTGGACTACTTCCTTTAATTTCTCGGCTAACCGCAACAAAGTACTGAAAATGTATAACGGTCAGCCTATCACCGACCAGGGACGTGGGAACAACTGGGTTATGGAAGGTGAACCTATAGGAGTTTTTGTAGGGTATGTATGCCTGGGTGTTGACCCTACCACCGGAAACCTGGTATATGAAGATTTAAATGCTGATGGCAGCATAACAACCGATGACCGCGAAATTATAGGAAATCCAAATCCCGATTTTAC
>CAZBZA010000121.1:0-8576 GCA_964495865.1 uncultured Lentimicrobiaceae bacterium | reverse complement strand
CATTATCGGCGGAAGGAGAATTCTGGGCATTTGTTTTTGGTGATGCTGCAAATGCTAGCAGGATCAAGAGTATTGGGATTGATTTTTTCATAACAAAAAGGGTGTTCAATATTGTTGTATGTGATTTATTATCAGAGTACCCGGAAACATTTATATAGATGTCGTTTTTTTACAAAATTTACCCCTCCGCCTGTCGGCACCTCCCCTGAAATCAGGGGAGGAAGATTTTTACGAAAAGAGCAGCAATCTTATAAATTTGTACAATCCGCCCCCTCCCTGTTTTTTCAGGGAGGGCTGGGGTGGGTACATGATTTAAGAGTACTATTTAATTACTCAGATTTACGATTAAATTATTTCTCAACCCTCCCATCCAGCAAATTAATGATTTTGGAACCATAGGCAGCATTCCTTTCGGAATGGGTTGCCTGGATAATGGTTACGCCATCTTCGGCGTTTAACTGTTTGAAGAGTTCCATAATTTCCTCTCCCTGTTTGCTGTTGAGGTTTCCGGTTGGTTCATCGGCCAGTATCAGCTTTGGTTTTGCGACTAAAGCGCGGGCAACGCCAACCAGTTGTTGCTGTCCGCCGGATAATTGAGTTGGGAAAAGATTTTTCTTGCCTACGATATTAAACCGATCAAGGATATCAGCCACAATCGCCTGGCTTTCCGAAGATTTAATATTTTGGTAAAGCAAGGGTGTTTCGATATTTTCGTACACAGTCAGTTCGTCAATAAGGTGATAAGCCTGGAATACAAAACCGATATGGCTTTTGTATAATTGCGAACGGTGTTTTTCTTTTAATTCATGAACCGGCTGACCGATAAAATTGTATTCGCCTTCGTTAAATCCGTCGAGCATGCCGATTACATTCAGCAAAGTTGACTTTCCGGAACCGGATGGCCCCATGATGCTGATAAACTCGCCTTCTTTGATGGAAAGGTTTATATCGCGAAGAAGGAAAACCCGGTTTCCGCCGGAATTCACCCATTTGGCTATTTGTTTTAGTTCTATCATAATTTTTGATTTTATTCAGTTCTTAAACTTTTAACAGGATTTGACATTGCTACTTTCATTGTCTGCATAGCAATAAGCAATGCAGAGATAGTTCCCAGGAGCGAGATGGAAATTATGAAAGGCATCGAAGTGATCTGAATTCGGTAAGCGTAACCATTCAGCCAGTTCTGCATTATTGTATATGCAATTGGGAAAGCAACACATCCGGCGATAACTATAACAAACAGGAACTCCCTGATGAACAATAAAATGATATTCGTTACCGAAGATCCCAACACTTTCCGTATACCGATTTCTTTCGTGCGTCGTTGAATACTCATGGCAACAAGTCCAAGCACACCAAGCAAAACAATAATCAACGCAAGTAAAAATGCGGTATACGCTGCCTGCCGCAATTGTATTTCCGTTTTGTAAAGATGCCTGAGCGTCTCATCCATAAATTTATATTCAAACGGAGCGCCGGGCATAAGTACAGCCCATTTTTTTTGTAAAGCTTCTAACGAATTGCTTATATCGCCGGGTTTGATTTTAACCGAAAAATACCTGAATATCTGTGAATTACCCACATGAACAAATGTGATAGGCGGAACGGATTCCTGCATAGATCCGAAATGAAAATCGTTGGTTACCCCGGCAATAGTATAAACTTCGGTGCTCCCGGTAAGTCTTACTCGTTGGCCCACCGCATCTTCTGCGTTTTTCCATCCCAGGGCTTTGGCTTCGGTTTCATTAATTACAATTGCCGATGAATCGGTAAGCGCGCCTGGCTGACTAAAGAATACACCCGCTTTGAGCGAAATGCCAAAAGTTGATGCAAAATGCTCGTCGGTATTCAGAAATTGAGTTGAGACAGCCGAGGTAGAATCAGCGCCCATTTTATAAACAGCAGTGCTTCCGGAGTTTCGTCCGTCAGGAACCTCGAAGGAAAGAGTAACATCACTTACCTGTGGCAGAGCCGACAATTGCGTGCGGATAGTTGCCATACGGCTTACTCCGGCGGAACTCCAATCACGTGGCACCTGTGCCGAAACAATATAATCCTTGTTGTAGCCGATATCTTTGCTAAAGAAATAACTGATTTGCTGCGAAACAATGACTGCACCGATAAAAACAATGGTTGCTATCGAAAACTGAAATCCCACCATGGCTTTTCGCAGCCAGATTTTCTCTTTAACCGTCGAAAGTTTGCCTTTTAATGAATCTACAGTTTTGAATGCCGACAATACCAGCGCGGGATAAATTCCGGCGAGTGTTCCGACAAAAAGGGCCAGCGCAAAAGGCAGAAGAATAAAGCTAAGCGGAAAGGCTGTAAGTTCAGGAAGGGATTTCCCCAAAATGCTGCTGAAATAGTTGCGGCTGCCAGCATACAACAAGATTGCGAAAAGAGTTGCAAAAAGAACGAGCACAATGGATTCAGTTAAAAACTGGAGGATCATCTGCTTTTTTAGTCCTCCCAGCACTTTGCGGATTCCAATTTCTTTCAGGCGGGTTACTGAATGGCTCATCGACATGTTCACGAAATTGATGACAGCCATTAGCAAAATAAAGAATGCGATAAGAGAAAGCGCATAAATCATTTTTTTCACCAGGCCGTTGTCCTT
Source organism: uncultured Lentimicrobiaceae bacterium (assembly GCA_964495865.1). Classification (GTDB taxonomy): domain Bacteria; phylum Bacteroidota; class Bacteroidia; order Bacteroidales; family UBA4417; genus UBA4417. The sequence goes on along the minus strand of CAZBZA010000121.1, from coordinate 5,959 downwards.
ACTGAGATAATACTGATTTAACGGAACCAGGTATTGAACCAGGTTTGCGGTAATAAAGTCAGGCGCATTCTTTTTTAAGAGCTGCCGGACAGGTTCCTCAAGTTGTTTCGGGTTGACTCCTTTTTGCAACTCAACATAACTTACCACATGAGCGTGATTCCACGACACTATTTCCCTTCCAAAGAACTGAGTTGCAGCGATTGGCAGGTAAAACTGGTTCTCTTTATCATCCAGCAGAGAAGAAACTGAATTACGCGAATGATTATTTATGATCCCTGTAACCACGAAATCATGTTTGGCTCCCGAAAAGTTTTCGATTGAAATTGTTTCGCCAACCACATCGGTTTTAGCAAAATATTTCTTTGCCGCGTCTTCGGTTATAATTACTGAGTACGGATCGGAAAGCGCAGTTTTAGCATCTCCGTGCAAGAGCGATAATCCAAACATTCCGAGCAGTGTACTATCACCAATCTGGAAGGATTCCCTGAAATGTTTATCTCCTTTCGAAACAGTGGAACTAACACCATCAAACCTGTAATAATTTGCAACAAGGGTTGGATACTCTTCAGCCAATGCTTTTGCCAGAGGGGCAATAGTTACAAGTTCATTACCCATGTTTTCAGCTGTCCATCGGCTTTGAAGAATGTAATGCCGATCCGCATTTTTCAATTCCGCATTTACCTGCAACTCGCTCCATGCGTAAGCGCTGATAACGACTGTAAACAGAATACCAGCCGAAAGCCCGACAATATTTACTATTGAATAGAAGCGGTTTTTTACCATATTCCGCCACGCTATTTTCAGATAATTTCTAAGCATACCTTTTTATTTATTCAGTACGTAAATGTTTTTGCTTTACTCCGTTCGCAATGACTTTACCGGGTTTGCAACGGCTGCTTTAATTGCCTGGAAACTCACTGTTGCCAGAGCCACAAAAATAACCAGCATGCCTGCCGCGGCAAAAAGCCACCAATCCAAACCAATGCGATAAGGGTAATTCTGCAGCCATTTATCAGCAGCCAGCCAGGCCAGCGGTACTGCAATAATTAAAGCAATTGAAACAAGTTTCAGGAAATCTTTCGAAAGAGTTGTAACAACACTGTTTACTGATGCACCCAGCACTTTGCGGATTCCGATCTCCTTTGTGCGTTTTTCGGCTGATAAAACCGATAAACCGAAAAGCCCGATGCAGGATATAAAGATGGTTAAAACAGCGCCGAAGAAAATGATCTGTTTCCATTTGGATTCCGACTCATAATCCTTAATTCTCTGGTCATCCATAAATATGTAAGAGTAAGGGCTAAATGGCAAAGTCTGCCTGAATGATTTTTGGATATATTTGAGACTTTCGGTCTCCGAACCAGCCTTAATCCTGATATTGAAGTGCCCGTACCAGTTGTCATGCTTCATGGTAAATAGCTGTGGGCCAATTTCCTGGTCCAACGTAAGGTAATGGTGATCTTTTACAACACCAATAACCTGGTATATTTCGTTATTGTTATAGAAGAAATTAACAGTTTCGCCAATGGGATTTTTCCAGCCGGCTTCTTTTACAAACGATTCGTTTACCAATACTGATTTTGTTGAATCAAAAGGAAATGCTTTCGAGAAATTTCTACCTTTTAGCAGTGGAATTTTCAGGGTGGGCAAATAGGATTCATCTATGGTTTCGTAGCTGAAAAGAATGGAAGAATCGTTACTTATTTTTGCGCTGGTGCGCCATTGTCCGCCATTTTTTGGCGCAACGTCAACGATATTCGGATTTTTTAATAATTCAGCCTTAAAAACTGCTGCATCTTTGTGGTTAACAGCTGCATTTACCACCACAATATTGCTGTCATCATACCCTAAATCAGTTTTAGTCAGGAAATTGAACTGCTCATAAATTGTTAATGTGCCTATAATCAGGAAGGAAGCCAAAGCAAACTGCAAAACGACCAGCGATTTTTGCAGGTAGTTTTTCCCGGTAAGATTAAACCGGCTATACAAGGTTTCAACAGGCCGGTAGCCCGACAAAACCAGCGCGGGATAAAAACCTGCCAGGAATCCGGTAAGCAGGAACAGCATCAAATAAGCCGCTATCAATTTCAAATCAAACAGGTACGAAATGGAAAGAGCTTTGTTTGCGAGATCATTAAAAACAGGTAGAATCAGTTGCACCAGTAATAACGCCAGGGTAAATGCGATGAAGCAAAGTAAGAATGATTCGCCTAAAAACTGAAATATCAATTGTTTTCTATCGCCGCCAACCACTTTACGGATGCCAATTTCTTTTGCCCGTTTTACTGACCGTGCTACGGTTAAGTTTACAAAGTTGATGCAGGCAATCAGCAGCACAAACAGAGCAATGCCTGATAGTATGTACGAATATATTGGGTTACTGGCATTTACTAAACCATTTTGTGCAGGCAATTCGGTATTCATGTGCATATCGGTATAAGGCTGAAGGTGATACGAACCCATACTTGCATCAGGACCGCCGCCATATTTCGCAATCATTTGTTTAAATGTGGCCTCTGCATCCTGTACAAAGAATTTTTGCATCTGTTTTTCAACAGTTTGAATATTGGCACCTGGGCTCAGGACTACAAATGTATTCAGGTAAAAATTGAACCAGTTATCGTTATTGTTTGCATCTTCCACTGATTCTTTAATAGGCAGCAATACATCAAATTTTATTGATGAATTCTGTGGGCATCTTTTGGCAACAGCGGTTACCTTGAAAGGCACAAATTTATCGCCCTCCCTTATCATAACCAGTTTGCCAACCGCCTCTTTTGTGCCGAAATGCTTTTTTGCAGCATCTTCGGACAACACAATCGAATGAGGTTCAGATAAACAGGTTGCAGCATTGCCACTCAGCAACGGAAACGTGAAAACCGAAAAGAAGGATGAGTCAACGTACAAGAGTTCCTGCGACTGAATTTCGGAACCGTTCTTTATGTCTTCGGTATAGCTTTGAACGCGCACAAAGCGTTGTATGCCAGGTACATTTTTTGCGAACCTGGGTCCCTGTAACAGTCCCGTATTGCTGTCTTTATGCTCAGCACCATCGTATTTTGTCTGCGTAACGATGCGATAGATGTTATCCCCTTTTTCGTGAAAATTATCGTAGCTCACTTCATCTTTCACGTACAAAAGGATAAGCATAGTACATGCCAGGCCAATGCTTAACCCGGAAATATTGATAATTGAATAAGTCTTATGTCTCGACAAATTCCGCCAGGCAATTATGATGTAGTTTTTAAACATGGTTTGCGATTTAAATTATTTGGCACGTAAACTCTTTAGCTTCACTCCGATCGCAATGAGGTAACCGGATTTGCTAAGGCTGCTTTTATTGCCTGGTAGCTAACTGTAAGTATTGCAATTAAAATGGATAATCCTCCGGCAAGCACAAATACCCACCATTCAATACTGATACGGTAAATAAAATCCTGCAGCCATTTGCTCAATGCCCACCAGGCAAGCGGTGTGGCAATAATCAGCGCGATTGCTACAGGCCATATAAACTCACGGGTAACCAAGGCAGTAATACCACTAACTGTGGCTCCGAGTACTTTACGAACGCCTATTTCCTTTACCCGCTGCCTGGTTATAATGGATGCCATACCAAAAAGTCCCATACATGAAAGTATAATGGCAACCAGCGATGCAATGGAAAACATCTGCGAGAGACGGCTTTCGTTTTTATACCAGCGTTCTATATTTTCGTCCACAAAGGAACCTTTGAATTCAACACCCGGCGCTGCAACAGCATAAGTATTTTTAATCAGTTCCATTGTAGCCGATGGATTTTGAGTATTAACACGTATCAGTATGTAGCTGATTGCAGGACTGTTATTCATGGCAATGGTTATTGGTGCACTTTCCTGATGCATGGAATAGAGGTGAAAATCGGGGATAACACCAACTATAGTCCATTGGGGTTGACTGCTGTCAGCATAAAACGAAATTCCAACTACGTCCTTTTCAGGAAATTGTTTTGCCATACTCTCAGTTACTATCACTGTATTAAATGTATCGGCAACAAATTCTGTTGAAAAATCCCTTCCGGCTTTTAGCGGGATATCGAGCGTTTTCAGAATATCATAATCGGCCTGCAAAAAATCCGTTGAAATCGACTTGTCTTTATATCCAAATCCATGTCCCATGCGGCTTGTATTTCCGTCCTGACCAACACCAAAATTTACTGTTGATCCCGAAACACTCACAACTGACGGATTCGCAGCCAGCATTGTGCGCATACGGCTCACTATTTCTTTTCCTTTTTCATCCTTTTTTATGGGAACACTTATGAGTGCCGCAGTGTTGTATCCCAGCGGGGCGCTGCGCAAATAACTGAACTGCTGATAAATAATTATGGTGGTGCAAATTAACACAATAGCAATTACAAACTGTATCACAATCAGAGCATTGCGGAAAATGCCGGGTTTTTTGACCGAAATTTTTCCTTTGAGGATTTCTACCGTTTTCAGCCGTCCCATTACAAAGGAAGGATATCCTGAAGCGATAAATGAAACCAGCAAGAGTATAAGTACGAGCGATAAAATGATGGTGGGCTGATACAGCATGGCCGGATCAAACTTTGCTTCCATAAACTTATTGAAGCCTTTCATCAAAATTATTGTTGCAATTACACCTATTCCCATTGATACCATCACAGTAATCAAACTTTCGCCCCATACCTGCATCCATACCTGACGCTTTCCGGCTCCCAGGCATTTCCTGATTCCAATTTCCCTGGTCCGTGTAAACGATAATCCCATGTTGAGGTTTACGAAATTGAAACACGCTATTAAAATAATTACTGTAGCTACCAGCAATAATATATAGAGGAAGGATTTGCTTACCGAATTTCCACTACTTAGTTCAGTATTGAAGTGGAGTTCATTTAAAGGTAAAAGTTTCAGCCCTGAATATTGCCCGTTTTTATCAATCAGATAACCTTTGCTTTTCAGATATTCGTCATCCGATGTGCGGTATTTTTTCGAGAATGCCTGTAGTTGTTTTTCAACAGATTCCTGTGTAACACCCTCACTTAATGTTATATATACGTTATGATGCTGATAGGTCCAAACGTCTTTGGTAACCGCGTAATCCGGATCCAGTTCCGTGCGGGCAAGTATCGAATATTCAATGGAAGAATTTTTCGGTGCATTTTCAAGCACAGCCGACACAACCAGGTTGTTCCATTTGCCACCAATTTTAACTTCAATGGTTTTCCCTATCGGATCTTCGCCGCCAAACAGGTTGGTAGCGGTTTTTTCGTTCAGCACCACATTACCAGTATTGGCAAGCGGATGCTGACTGTTTCCTTTGATAACTTTGAAAGAAAACATGCTAAAAAAGTCATCATCAATCAGGAAAGTTGATTGTTCAAGTTCTTTATCCTTATACCTTACTTCCTGCCCCCGGTATTTTATTCGCGTAGCTTTTTCAATGCCAATCCCTTCCGTTTTCAGCGTGGTGGCCATAGGATAACCCATTGAGGTGCTTAATTCAAGTCCCTGTGGGGAATTGGAAAAGGAGTACACCTTAAAAATTTTATCGTTATTTTCGTGAAAACTATCGTACGAAAATTCGTTGTACACCATGGTTATCAATAAAATGCTGCAAGTAAAAGCAACAGCCATACCAACAATATTGATAGCCGAATGCAGCTTGTTTTTCATCATATTACGCCAGAGCGTTTTCAGATAGTTTTTAAGCATTTGCTGATTAGGTTTTAAAAGTTATAAATCACTTTTTTATTTAATGGTAGCATGATCAGCGCTCTATTCGGTTCGCAGACTCTTTACAGGCTTGGCCATAGCAGCCTTAACCGAAAGAAAACTAACCGTAGCAAGAGCAAGGAGAAGTACCAATGTTCCGGAAGCGGCAAACATCCACCATTCAATGTTAATGCGGTAAACAAATTTCTGCAGCCAGTTATTCATTGCCCACCAGGCAACAGGTG
>CAZBZA010000120.1:0-8586 GCA_964495865.1 uncultured Lentimicrobiaceae bacterium | reverse complement strand
TACACCAACCTGAACAGGTACATCCCTGCTGGCAGCTTTGAAACATCCAATTGCATAGGTACGCCGGTATTGGCAACTTCCTTCTGCAACACGGTTTTACCTTGCAAATCAATAGCCTGCAGCGTGGCTGACGACCACTGGTGATAAACAGTTGTGGCCGGTATATTGCCACTGTTATTGGTCACAATTAGGTATTTAGGCAATTCAATTGTTATAATATTGTCTGTAGGGTTAGGGTAAACTTTGAGCTGCGTGGTTTCAGGCTTTTTGAAAGGCTCATCCACACTTACAATTACATTATCGCAATTGGGGTCTATCGTATCGCTTACAATAGGGTGCGGGCACAGGCTGTCATAGGTAAAGGGCTGGGTGTAGATACTGTCGTATTCCAGGTGGGAGTTGACTTTTATGGCTATAATATTGAAGTTTCCGTTAGGCGCCTCATTGCCAACGGTAACAAATTTATCATCATAGGTTTTAGTTGTAGAGGTATAATCACCTTCAACATAAGGAATAAAATTGAAATCTTTCACATTACCTAGTGTATCAGTCCTGATAACCTGGTATTGGAAAACATTGTTTATCCTATAGCCTCCAACAAAAATAAGGCTTGTATCATGGAACATCGTAATCGTTGGCATACCACAGAAATAATGGCTATTTGTCTCCACCAAGTCTTTATCTTCTGATTCCAAACCATTGTGACTTATCCAAATTAGTGCAGGATTGGTAGTTGTTTCTCCTGTATGTGTGCATGAATGGTAATATTTTTCCATATTGTTACTTACTGTACTCCATACATTGCTATAATAATGATTATTAACGCCATATAACAAATCCCAGAGTTTGTTCCCAGCTGTATCTGTTTTAACAAAGTAGCTCCGTATGATCTGAGGTGATGCAGAACCAGAATCGGGTGCATAGCGCGATGAGGTAATGAAGTAACCATCAGTATTAATAAGTAAATCGCGAGGTTGATCTTCATTGTAATTATAGTCAAATGGATAAAACTGGTGCCAGATCAACTCGCCATTCGGGTTTAGTTTAAACAAGGAAGTATTGGAAACAGGATTTGTAACGAAATAGCCACCCATCAAAATATAATCGCCTTCGGGTGTCTGCTTTATTTTTATCCCCATGTCGTAATTATTTAGAGTTTCAAGTACTTTGCACCATTCAATTTCGGCGCAGGCATTGAACTTAATAATAAAAGCATCCCATGATGGATTTAGTTTAGTCCATGAGCCGCATAAGATGTAACCACCATCTAGTGTCTTTTCAACATTACCAATTCCACAATCATTTACACCGTTGCCTATCCTCCTGTCCCAAAGCACATTTCCATTAACATCAGTTTTGAGCAGCCACAGATATTTATAATTATTAACCATGCCGCCAATAACAAAGCCATGATCATAATCATTTGTAACGCTTCTACAAACAGCGTTAAGACCTTGCCCGTAATATTTAATCCACGATTGTCCGCTCACATTTAGGATTGCAAATGTGAAAAGCAAAGCTGTAAGTATGTTTATCTTTTTCATAAGAAAAGGAAACTCCTGCACAAGTATTTGTACAGGAGTTTTACATCTGATTATTTGACTATGATTACTTTTTTACTTTCAATGACCTTACCTCCGCACCGTTCGCGCGCATTTGCAATGCGTGCGCGGAATACATTCTTCACTATTTTAATCATTTTCATTTCACTACTACTTTACCTTTTGCCACTACCATGCCATCGCGTACCAATTGCCCGAAATACACACCCGGAGGCCAATGGGAGCAGTGTATGATATATGTTTCTTCAAAAGGAGCAATGCTCATTTCTTCCACTTTTCGACCCATAACATCTACAAATTGTAACTGGCTTTTTTCAATAAGCTGGTGAAACTGAACTGTAAACACTTCTTGCGCAGGATTTGGGAATAATGTCAGTTCTCCTGTCTTTAATGCGACCTGCAGTTCTTTTACACCTACCCAGCAATATGAGAGGCTTTCGCAACCCAGGCTGTCCACTTTTACCACCCACACATCCTGAGTGCCGGTATCGGGCAGCACAGGATTAACATAACCACAGGCAATGTAGCCATTTTCATTGGTAGGGATTGCATCATATAACATGTGTTCACTATCAATCCCTTTCATTAAACCAAATTGCCGATACCACAGACTGTCGCCTTCCGAAGATAATTTCATCATCCATCCTGTGTTTCTCGGATAGGAAATCATTGTTTTTCCACATATTATAATGGAACCATCATTATCAACATGAAGATTTCCCGGGTAAGTAAAATGCTTAGGTTTTAGGTATCGCCTTTCCCAAATTATTGAACCATTATTATCAAGTTTAGTTAATTGAGGGCTTTTGTATGAATCAGATCCTGGGTTGTTCAATACGGCATAGGTGCAGTAAGCAAGAATATTTCCATCTGTTGAAAGAGCCAGCATGACATGTGAATCGCTAAAATTTCCTCCCAGATTTTTGACCCACTCAAAATTGCCCAGGCTATCGGTTTTTATCACCAAAGGATCTCCGGTTTCATCTGACGGAGGAACATGGTAATATTGAAAAGCACCAATGGCATAACCACCATCGGTAGTGGATATCACGCTATAGCCCTGCACATCGCCCGGCAGGTTGCTATATACATGTTCCCAGAACTTGTTGCCGGAGGTGTCGGTTTTGATAAGATAGACTTTTGGGTCAATGGCATAAGGTTTTCGAGTACCTGTTAAAATTATATTGCCATCTGATGTTCTGTTGATATTCCAGATAATAAACGCAGTATCATATGGCACAACCAGTTCTCCATATTCTTTTGACCAAATGGTGTCGAACTCATCATTGAATTTGATCAACAAACCCCTATCATGTACCCAATTTGTAGTGTTTGTCCTTCGGTTAGCTGCACAAAAATAGTTATCATTGACTTTTTTCAATGAACCAGGAAAACCCGAAGCTCGAACCTCTGTATCACTTCCTATTGTCTTGATCCACTCCAATTCTCCAGCTGAGTCAATCTTCATTGTTACTATCGTTCGTTGGCCAGTCTGATTAAAAGTTTCGCCATGAACAATAAAACTATTTTCTTGCTGTAATATCGTTTTGCCATAATCGAAGGTGTTGTAAGGCACGATATTATATCGTTGGTTCATGTAAACAAACTGAGCTAGAAGCAAGTTTGAGCTTGTTAATAAAAAAAATAGAAAAGCCACATAAAGTCTGATTATCATCACACAAAAAGTTACTAATGAAGAATGATGAGTTTAGACTCTGAATTAGTCCCACTATCTTTAAAGATACGAATTGTATAAGCCCCAGGAGCTAATCCCGATAATGGTATTATCTGAAAACCTGAAGCTTCTTCAAACTTACGTTTCAGAATGATTCGTCCCATTGCATCCATTATTTCCATGGATGAAAATTTGTTGCTTTTTTCACCAGTGTATACAATAATCACATAATCTTTTGCTGGGTTGGGATAAACTTTAAAATCAGCATCGTTCCTGTTTGTTACTTGTTTACGTTTAATTACTTTTCCTGATTTGAGATTTTCGTCAGGAAAAATATAGGGCTCGCTATACACTAATATATTTTGACTAATTAACAAATTACGGGCATAAGAACCAGCAGCTGAGATATGAGAAGCTAATTCCATCAATGCAATCACTTGTAATGAGTCGGTTAAGTTGTTTTCATTGATTGCTATTTGCTTGCACAAGCTATAATACTCAGCTAGATCGTTCCACTCTGCTTGTTGTGATGGATTTAAATTGTTGATTGGAATTGTTTGCAACAAATTGTCAGCAGCCAGGGTATCAGCTTCAGCAAGATACTGCATCAACAGCAACTGCTTTGCCCACAGGTCGGGCTGGGCTGCAAGGTATATTTTGAGGCTGTCGGTGCCGGTACTATCATTTAAGTAGTGGTTTACAATGGCATATTGTACTTGCGCCCTCTGTGCCAGGGCATCGCCTAACTTTGATTGCAGCGATTCGAATGCACTAAGTACAAACACGCCCTGATCAACATCTTCGCGCTGCTCCTCGGTAAGCAGGTTGGTTCGGTTATCCAATGCCTCGTTTACTTCGCTACTTTTGGCTGACTGGGGGTTGGCTACCAGAATATCAGTTACCATTACCGAGGGCAAAACATCCTCTTTACCAATGGCTTCAACCATTACGCTATCGCTCAGGTAGGGCGATTTGGCCAGTAGCGAATTGTAAAGGGCAAGCGCTTCAGGCGGGATGCTGTAAGTTATGTCATCCTTTAATTCAGAAGTATTACCACCATCTTTTAGTGTGAGCATTTGCCCTGTATAATTGCTGATTACGGTCTCCATACCGTCTTGTTGCGTCTTTAACTGGGATATTCCACCACCTCCATTGTCAAGTTTTGATGGACAGGATTCAATTTTAATATATCCAAGAGAAAATTGGCCTGGAATAGGGTCTACAACAGGAATAGGTGTATGATTTACAGGATTGATGTTTGCCCCGTTTGCCACAGCATGATAGATATAGGTGATATTATCGCATTCGTTATGGTAATCGCTTTCGCTATTTTGGTGGGTATAGCTAAAAGTATTACCAGCGGGGTCGGTGGTTTGAGCGCCATCAACACCCTGAATACGTTTAATTCCATTCCCGCTATTTGAATTATCTTTTGTAACAGCTATGTCATACATGTTAGGACTAAGAAAGTCGTTACATTTAAAGGTTAAACCAAATTCCCCGGTAGCATCGCGGTTTTTGTTCTGGGCGAGGATGCCGTTTTGCAACTTAGTAAAAGTGTTACTATAAATCTCGTTGGGGGAAGTGCCGGAGTTGTTGATAACAATGCCTGTTTCGTAAGTTAATGCACTACCTGAGACATTGCCTTCGAAGATATTTTCCTGAATGCTATAGCCAGTGGTTAAATTGTCTAAGTAGAGACCGCTGCTGTTGGTTAAAAGACCATAGAACTGTTGAGCTTTGGTCTTAAAGGTACAAAGCGTTATGGAAGGGTTGGTTACGACTGAAAGATAAATACCACGCGTATTGTTGACAAAATTGCAATTGCTAATCAGAACATTCTTAGGAGTGCCGGTATTGCTGCACTTAATCCCGTAATACAAGCCTTCGAAATAAGGCTTGCGATAATGATTGCAGGGCACGGTATTGTTAGGGCTGTCGCAAATCTGGTTTAGCCCAAAACCTGCATTGGTGGCCAATATGCCAATGCCACGGTGCTCAACATCATCTTCGATCATAGTATTTTTAAAGGTAAGTCCGCTATTGCCTATACCCTTTATATCCTGGTACCGGATCATAGCACCATTTTTGGGGTACCGACCTGCCAAATAATTATCATCCAGCAGGAAATCACAGCGTGAGAGGTTGCTGTTGTAATTATTACTTCCAAATTGATATGTATACACATGTATGCAGCAGAGGTTATTGGTAAACTTTGCATTAGTACAACTGAAAGTTCCGCCTGTAGTACCCGGTAAATAACTAAAACCGGTTAATTGAGCTGTTGAAATGGCACATATTGCATCATTGATGCTTCCATGGTTTATAACCTGTACAAACCCCTGATTGGAGTTGGAATATTGGGAAAGGTTTGAATTACCCCATACTTCAACACCTCTCCAAAGGGCTTCGCAGGAAGTTCCGAGTTTACCGCCATCAATAATAAGTTTGGCGCCGGGTTCCACAATGAGTTTTGCTTCGGGGACAAAATACACTTCGCCTTTAATAGTAAGTGTGGCTGGTGATTTAATGATAACATCCTGATTAATAAATATTGTTCCGGTCCAGGGAAAAGCTGGCGTGGTTGCAATTATTAATTTATCATTAGGGGCAGCTTGTTTCGAACAGCCTGGCGAAACTAATACATCATCAATATACGGCAAGTAATTGAAACCGGAAATAGTAACATAGAGGGTTCCTTCGGTAAGCAAATTGGCGGGTATTTCAAATACAGTTGTTTCATTTCCTTGCTCTCCGGTTACCTCATGCTTGTGTGCAAATGCTTCGAGTAGTATATTATCAGGCTGATATAGATTAACATCTACTTTATGTCCAAACGCAAGGTTTTTTATTGTAACACTTAAGTTAGTTAATAAGGCAGTTTTATCAATATGCCTGGGCGAAACTTTTGCATCAAGCCGTGTGGGCACTTTTGTGTAATACATCATTTCGGGGTCCCCAAAATAGTTGTGGGTAAGGTAGGTTTCGTATTGAGTTTCATTTAAAGCACCTGCATAAGAATATGAATTCCAGTCGGCAGCACATAAATTTTTATTATACAAGTTGCTCCCGTTGGTGCATTCTTTTATAATACCTGTCAGATTAATCAGTTTTGCATTTTCCATGTCAATCCAACCTATGCTGGTATTGCCACTAAAAACCACGCAACCACCGTTGGGATTAAACATGGCAGCTTTAACCATGCTGGTAGGTGAAGGGAAAAAAGCTACATCACAGTTACCTGAATGAAATATTCCATATTTGTTAGTGTTTGTCATTGACAATAATCCATTGGAGCCAGAACCGGAACTAATACTGCCACCATAAGTATTTCCACTATTTTCACCATTGGTCATAGTTGCAAATGAACTAATACTTCCATGATTACTCCATGTCCACCAACCTGAAGGGGAAGTGTTTAATGCTGAAATGATAACACTACCCAGTGGTTCGGTTGGCTTAGGATCATTCCAATCATCTACTTCTTTATAAATATTTAGTGGTTGAAAGATATTTAAATTGTTCATTAATTGTGCGTTGTTTTGTAAGCTGTTCTGCATTTCATCAGCCATGGTCATGACAAAACTTTTCAGGTATTCAGGTGAACCTGTGCCAGGGTCAGTTTCGTAATTTAGCAGTTTGTTAACCCATATTTGAAATTCGGAGGTTGAAGAGCATGGAATTCTACCCAGATATGCCTCCGGAAATACATCTACGTTATCTCCTTGCCATCCATTATTAATATAACGAAATTCGCCAAGTTTTGTATCTCCATCCACATTATAATCGCTTGTAAAATCGGCAAAGTACTTATCGGTTATTACATCTCGAAGACCATGTAGTTGTTGATCCAACTTTGCACTATATTTTTGTATTGGCAATTTACTATCATCCCCTATCAATAAAATCCATTGTGCGCCACCCAAAGAATCTACTCTGGTTAAATATTTTCTCAGTTTTGCAGCATTACCTGCAATGTTGTAGGAATTTGGTGCGTTAGTGGAATTATTGCCAATGTCATCTACCCGAATAGAGTTTGCCTCAGTGTATGCATACACTTCTTCAATTGTAATTACTTTTATATCAATCCCTCTCTTTTTTTTCCAATCTACAAAAATTTCCATGGCTTCTGTGATCGCAAACTCTTTGGGAGCAATTACAATAAACTCGTTGTTTGGGGGGTCAACGCTTATTGGTAAAAAATCTGCAACTTCAATACCATTTAAATATTGGCCGATATTTATACTGTTCGACACCAAATGATTGAGAGAAGATACGAAATTTTCGTATTTGCTTTTTCTCATTTTTTTACTATGAGGAAAACTTGATGATCCGGCTGGTAAACTAAACCAAATAGTAAAGTTGATAGTCCCCGAAAAAATAATTTTGTTTGAAACCGGCAGATATTGATAAGGATACACTGCAACAGTAACAATATTAGCTGTATGCCAATAACCCTGTCCGGCTGGGGTAACGTTTCCTATCGGGTAGGATGTTGATGCAAAATAGATTGCTGAATCAATATTGCAGAAAGGGGGCTTGGGGCATCCAACGCAGGAAGCCACAGGATATTGAGCAGGAAACAGAAAATTATTTATTTTCATGCAATGTGTCAGCTACAGCAAATGTAATACTATCAATTTTCATCCCATATGGGATAATAAAATGTTGGTATTTTACCGGTAACATAGGTTGCCCACAAGTTTCAACTGAAGAAAAAGGGTTTTTGGTGAAATAGGAGTACGTAACATTATCGCCAGCCAACGTATCGGCAATCTGGAAGTCAGCTGGAGAAAATCTTGCTGAATAATTTATCTGGCTGAATGCTCCGGTTGTTGACATACAACATATCAAAATAAATACAAACGCTTTCATGATTGATTAATATAGAATTAAGTTTTAAAAGTAATACATTTTAGAAGAAATACAAGAGCACAATTATATTATTTCGCACGGTATTTACAATGATATCCATTCGTTAATCCTTAGTTTCGGAATGTTTGATTATCAGTAATTTAGTCCAATTATATAGGATGTTGAATCATGTTGAACAGGTTTAACTTTTACATCATGGTTTAGTAGTCATTGCTTAAGGTAACATCACTAATTTTAAAAAAAAATGTCAAGAGGAGCTCATATCAGCCGATCCCCAATCATCACAATCATTACAAACATATACTAAACATTAATCAGCTCAACGTGCGCGTTTGTAAAGAATGCGCGCAATACCTTCTAATACCAGTAATTATTTCGCTTCTATTCATTTTTTCTATCATTTTACCACCACCTTACTCCCCGCCACCTGTTTCCCCTGGTACACCAACCTGAACTGGTACATTCCCGCCGGCA
>CAZBZA010000119.1:5924-8637 GCA_964495865.1 uncultured Lentimicrobiaceae bacterium | reverse complement strand
GGACTCAAAGCACAGCTTCCTGCCGGTTGCAAGGTGAGTTATTCGCATGGTGTTGACAGAGAGTATAAACCGTTCGTTACAGTTCCGTCGCAATACTTATCCTGCACTTTTGAGGGAAAAGATAAAAGCGGGCTTTCAGGCGAATATTACAATAACATCAATCTATCGGGTGAAGCTGTTGTAAAAAGGGTTGACGAAAATATGCAGTTTGGCTGGACGCTGTTTTCGCCCGATCCCAAACTGGCTTTCGATTGCTATTCCATACGCTGGAAAGGTAAACTCACCTCACCAGTATCCGGTAGTCATAAGATCGGAATCGAAGGAAATGACGGCTACCGTATGTATATCAATGATAAACTTATGATTGATAACTGGAAGAAAGTTTCTTTCGGAATTAAAACTATTGATTATAATTTTGAAAAGGGCAAATCCTATGATATCCGTATTGAGTATTTCGAAAGCTCAGGTACTGCCAGGTTCAGGCTGATATGGAATTATGGTGTTGATGATTTGTGGCAGAAACAGATTAATGAAGCAGTAGAAATTGCTAAAAACGCTGAAGTTGTAATACTTACTGTCGGAATCGAAGAAGGCGAATTCCGCGATCGTGCAATGCTGAGTTTGCCGGGCAAACAGGAGCAGTTGATTGATGCCGTTGCAGCCACCGGGAAACCTGTCATTATTCTTCTTTCCGGAGGAAGCGCTATCACAATGAATAACTGGATTGATAAAGTGGATGCAATTGCTGATATCTGGTATCCTGGCGAAGAAGGCGGAAATGCCGTTGCCGATGTTTTATTGGGGAAATACAATCCTTCCGGCAAATTAACCATAACTTTCCCGATGCACGAAGCGCAACTTCCATTGGTTTATAACCACAAACCAACGGGTAGGGGAGATGATTACAACAATTTAACCGGTCAGCCACTTTTTCCGTTTGGATATGGCCTCAGCTACACAACGTTTGAATATTCAGATTTAAAATTATCGGAAAAGAAAATAGCCGCTGATGGCAAAACGAGTGTTAGTTTTAAAATTAAAAATACCGGGAAATATGCAGGTGAAGAAGTCGTGCAGCTATACATCCGCGATTTGCTTTCATCCTTATCGCAGCCCATTATTGCGTTAAAAGGATTTCAAAAAATAAGTCTTGCTCCGGGCGAAACAAAAGAAGTGTCGTTCGATATAACGCCCGAACTACTTCTTATGCTTGATAAAAGCATGAAATGGATTGTCGAACCTGGCGATTTCCGGATTATGATAGGCGCTTCCAGCAAAGATATCAGGCTGATGGGGAATTTTACAGTTGTCGCAAAATAAATTATGATTATTACTCCTGAATCAATCAAAGAGCTTTTTCTGCAGGCAAAAAAACAGCAAAAAGAGAATGTGGTTTTCTTCCGGAAACTTTCGACAAAACCACCCGGGAAAGTGGATGAAGCATTTCAGAATCTTCATGAAGAGGTTTTCGATGAAGTAAACTGTCTCGATTGCGGCAATTGCTGTAAATCACTGGGTCCAAGGCTTACTGATGCTGATACTCGTCGGATTGCTGCCGCAATGAAGATAAAAGTTTCGGAACTCACCACGAAATACCTTCGCATGGATGAGGACAACGACTACGTTTTCCGAACGATGCCTTGCCCGTTTCTGGACGCGGATAATTATTGTAAGATTTATGAAAACCGTCCGCGTGCCTGCCGCGATTACCCGCATACCGACAGGCGCCGTATGCATCAGATTTTGGATATAACACTAAAAAATACGTCAACCTGCCCGGCCGTTTTCGAAATAGTTGAACGATTAAAAACCATTAAAATTTAATTTGAAACCAGCTTTTTTTGGTAATTCAACTACCTGATAAACAATCTCTCATCAAAATTAAACGGTTCAATTATCTTAATTCTAACAAAATGGGAGTCGGAATGAGCCGGGTTAATCAGAAAATTAAATTCATCCTGAACTACGGCAGAAGGAACTTTTAGAACAGGGTAAATTCCATCAGCAACAAACCTGTCGCCGATAGCCTGTGTTGAATAAACATGAGGTATCGATTTCCAGTCAGCGGGAAGGTCAGCTGATGCTAATTCCTGAATATGAACATTTTCCGGAATTTCGATTGATATTAATTGGTAATCAAGAGGAAGGTTTCCCAAAGGAGTATGAACAGCAATTTCAGTCGTACATAAAGCCCTCGATGCGCTGGTATAAACTAACGCTGTTCCTTTGCTGTTCCAGCGCCCACCACTTTTTTCGGCACCTTTTCCCGAAAGGTCATTGGCAAATTTCGACTTGCTTAAACGGAAAACAATCATGCCAATATACCGTATTCAATAGCCGTAAGTTCGTCTCTAAGCATATTTATGCCAAAGGAATTATCCAAAAGCATTTTAGGTTTTATTTTTCCTAAAGCAAGGTTATCTGTATCGAGCCATGAGTTGAATTTTTCGGCCGAACCAAAAACTTCAATACCTTTATTATAAAAAAGAGCTATTTCAATAATTTTTTCCGATTGCAATGGATCAAATGTTTTTTGCTCACTCCGATACCTTTGCATTGTACGTTCCGAAAGATGAAGGTAGGTTGACCATTCATTCTGGCTGAAGGGACTTCTATTGGCAAACTTATCAAATGCCTTATATCCAATACCTCGCCGCACCATATTTACTAATGATAACGAATTTATTTCATCAACAGAACCATAGGCTACCAT
>CAZBZA010000119.1:0-5824 GCA_964495865.1 uncultured Lentimicrobiaceae bacterium | reverse complement strand
AGCGCATCAATAGGGTCGAGTTTGGCAGCTTTAACCGCTGGAATAATGCCCGAAACAAGTGCTACGAAAAAGCATAAACCAACTCCCCAGATAATCCAGTTCCATGGAATAATAAAACTCGTCCCGATTGAAAGTGCCAGCGCATTGCCAATAGCAATTCCTAAAATAATTCCTAAAATTCCGCCGAGTTGAGCAATTACTACAGCTTCGGCTAAAAACTGATTCCGGATCGTGTTTTTAGTTGCACCAATTGCTTTCCGGATTCCGATCTCGCGGGTTCGTTCAGTAACCGAAACCAGCATGATATTCATCAGTCCGATGGCAGCCCCCAACAATGTAATAATACCAATAACTATGGCAGCCATACGCAAATAGCTCAAACTGTCGAACAACATATTAGCCAGGTTATCACTTTTCGAAATATCAAAACTATCTTCTTCGGCAACGGAAACCTTTCTTACAATGCGGAACACACCGGTTGCTTCTCCTATGGCAGCTTCGAGTTTTTCACCATCAGTTACATGAACATTAATGCTGTACGAAGCTCTAGGTCGGGCAAACCTTTGTCGTGCATTATTAATAGGTATTATGCAAATATTGTCGGGGTTAAAACCCATACTCGAACCTTTTTCTTTCATAACACCAACCACAAGGTATCGTCCAGGGCCGATGGTAACAAACTTCCCGACAGGGTCCTCCTTGTTCTTGAAAACTTTCTTTATCACATCGCTGCCGAGTATAACTACCGAAGCACCATAAAAAACCTCGGTAGGAGAAATATTACGTCCCGAAGCTATTTCGTTGCCTGAAGTAGTGATATAATTTTCATCACACCCGATCACCGGCACATTGGGATTGGTTTTGTTATTTGCAAATTTTACGGTTGCAAGGTTGGTAGCATAAATATAAACTGAAGCCGTAGCCGGAAAAGTAAACGATTCCTTAAAACGGAGTGCTTCCTCATAAGTTATCTCCCTGAAATTTTTGGGTTTGCTCCTGTTGTTACCTACATGCACCTGCATGGTACGGTTACGGATTGTAAAAGTATTGGCTCCCATCATCTGAAAATTGTCGTTCAGGTAATATTTTATAGCATCAATAGATGTGAGTATGCCAACAAGAGCCATTATACCAAAAGCAATAATCAGCACTGTGAGTGTAGTGCGCATCATATGACTTCGAACCGATTGCATCGAAATACGCAGGTTTTCCAATACAAGACTGCCTGATAAAAATTTCATATTCAGTATATTAGGATTATTGTTTTAGTAAAACCTTACAGTTCACAACTAATTTAACTATAGATCTGGTGGTAAACCCATTATTGTGTAAAATTACTCAATTAATTTACATCAGGCTTACAAATTGAGCAGGCAAAAATATTAAAAAAGAGAAATTGCTGACGACATAAGCAACGACCAGAATAATACAGAGCTTATCAGATAAATTAAAATATAACGGTTTGAAGCATAGTATCTTGTAGCAAGAAAAGTCCCGATAGGTATTGAGAGTATAACGGGTGTCAAAACTACGATTCCTGATAGTCCGTATTTTCGTACAATCTTAATTATAAATCTGTTGCGGCGTGTAAACTTTCGCGGCGGCAGGCTAGCAGGAATAGCTACATTCAAAAATTTGTAAAAGGCTGCTTTGATTACACCGAAATAGAAAATTAAATACTTTGCGTATAATTGTATAATCCATTTGCTGAGAAAATAGAAAAAAATAACACCTGTGATTCCGCCTGAGGAAGTAGAAAGAAAAGTTTGTAAAAAGTTAAGTCCCAAACTAAATGACAGGGGAGGAGCAATAAAAAACTTAATACTGCTTACTGCAAATACAATCAGTATTTTTAGAAATCCAGACACAGTTTTTGCTGTTAGAATATAATAACGCTGCAAAATCCTGTTTGTTGCAGGATTGCTATCAGAAATTCTAAAGTATTGATAAAATTAAGTAAGAATATGAAGCTATATTTTTAATCCGAAAGCCAGATCACCGGCATCGCCAAGCCCTGGCACAATATACCCCTGCGCAGTAAGTTCATCATCAATGGCTGCCACCCATATGGTAGTTCCTGTTTTGGGAAGCATACGTTTCAGGTATTCTACACCCTGAACACTTGCAACAACCGAAACAAAATGAGTATGAGTAGGTTTACCGTGGCTCAGTAAAGCTTTGTAGGACGAAACCATTGAATGACCGGTGGCAAGCATTGGATCGGAAACAATAAGGACTCTTTTCTCAATGTCAGGACAGGAAACATATTCAATCTGTATCGAAAATTCATCATCTTTTCGGTGCTCACGGTAGGCTGATACAAAAGCATTATCTGCCTGGTCGAAATAATTCAGCAACCCTTGGTGAAGCGGCAAACCTGCTCTCAATATGGTAGATATCACAGGCGTATTTTTAATAATCGGAATCTCAGCTGTCCCTAGCGAAGTAATCACTTCTTTGGGTTCATATGCCATTGTTTTGCTGATTTCGTAAGCAAATATTTCGCCTATCCGCTCCATGTTACGCCTGAAACGCATCCGGTCCTGCTGTATGGAAATATCGCGTAACTCGCGCATAAAATGATTGACGATTGAATTCTTACTTCCAATGTTAATTACCATGCTCCTGATTTTTAGCCGCTTTAATTAATTATACTGATTTACAGATTTGACAAAAATAAGTACTTTGTTCATTGGTTTACATCGGAAGACGTTTTTTTAATTCCGACCGTCCAATTCGCCATATTTTCAGCGCAAAAAGCAATGGCGCCGGAAGCAAATTACGCGTAAACTGCTGATAAACTACTTTTTTAGCCCCAAAACTGCTGTAGAATCGCGCCAGTCCGGGATTGTTAGATCCTTCAAAATCAAGCGTAACAGGTTTGCCTGCGTTTTCTTTGATAAATTCGTCAATCAGCCAAGGCATTGCATTGAGTTTTTTGCCTTCGGAGGAAACAGCCGAAAACAAGAAGATTGCCTTGGCATGACTTCTTACCCACAATATGCCTGCAGCAAGCTGATTGTATTCATCGTAAGCACCCCAAATTTCGCCTGTTCCGCGGTGGATGCTCTCGTAAGCAATCCGCTGAATTAATGCGTATTGTTTGTCGTTTAAAAGTTTAAGTTCCTGCCCTTTGTTTAATCTGAAAAGATCAATAACTTCTTCAGGCCTTAAGTTTTGCGACACAGTAAGCTTGTTTCCGTTGGCTTTCCTGAGGTTTCGCTGCAGGTTGTTCTGATAGGATGACGCAATTTTTCCGTAGTCGCTTATAAGATCGAGTTCGAGATTGATCATTTCTTTCACCGCACTTCCTGATGATAATCTGTTCGACGTATTCAGACATATATCGATGTATCTGAATTCAGCGGGGATATGATCGAGAAAATTCTGCAAATCTGCCCCGGAGGATAACGACCTGTAAAAAAGCCCGAGCTGCTGAGTGAAATAGGGCTGCATACTATATTTGATGCCAGCCCTTGAGAAAACAGGTAAAGGAAATACTTTTTCATAATCATTCTCAACCAGAGCGCACCATCCGGGACAAACAATATCGAGGTACCACGAGCGGGCATTCAGATTTCCGTTCACAGCATTATCGATGCAATCGTCCCATCGCGATTTATCAATCATATCATGCTGCAGAAATTTTATCATGAGTTGAAAAGGAGCATAAAATTAGTCTTTAATGATAAACTTTTGATATTCAGTTAAATGCTTCAGCTTAATTTTTGCAAAGATTAATCTTCTACATCCCAATTTTTACATCCAACATTCCACATCTCACATCCTAAATCCTCACCCCTTCTTCCACCATTTTTACATACACATCGAGCCATCCTTTCCATTCCCCTTCGTTATTTAAAGTTGAGTTGTGCCAAAGCGGAATAAACGTTCCACCAACTTTTTTAACTTCATCAATAAGTTCAAAAATTGTCTTAATCGCCTGGTCAGGTGTGAGTTTCATGTAATCGCAAAGGGTGCCGTCCATAACAGCGAACGGATGTATCATCAGGTTGGTAGCAAGGTCCTGGTCGAGATCGAAAAATGGAAACGGTGTGCAAATCGAAGCCCTGAAACCTGCAACTTCGGCATATCCCATGGTGTAATCGTGTGCTATATCATTGTTAATCAGGTTTCGGTATGTTACCGGCAAGGTTAGTTTCAGGAAATGCTGCCTGCTGCGGTCAATTTCCAATTTGAGAATTTTAGAAAGTCGTGCCGTTTCCATTACCATCAGCGATGGTTGTGACGAAGAAGCGTAGGAGGGATGTATTCCAATATCGGCATAGTCGGCCAGGTAACGGATCAGGTTTTGAAAATACCTGTTGTTGTGAGGAATATTTTTATCATTCGGGGCATAATCGGCTAGCAGAATAAAATAAATTGGCCGGTAATTGTATTTTTTCTGCAATTGCATCTGTAGTTCAAAAGTATCAAAGGGATCATGCTCAAGCCTTGCGAAAACTCTTATTCTTCGCCTTACTTCATCATAGTCTTTATTCTGTAACGCTCTCAGGATGCCTCCAAAAGCTCTGGTCAGCCCTTTGTTTTTGTAAGCATAAGCGGCATCAACATCAATGGTCGGAATAAATTTATACACTGGAGTGGATATCTTTAACCCAGGAAACCATTTTAATAAGATGTCCTTCATTTTAAACGACCAGATATTCACCAGCGGTTTATGAAGATATCCCTGCTGGTAAGCATCGCTTCCCGCTGCCAGGAATCGCTGATGGTTGTCGCGCTTATGCGGAAGGTACTCCTCGAACCGGCTCACCAGGTAAAAAACGGCTGCAAAAAGATCAAAGGGTAGAGCAGAGTTTTGACTTAATGTTGGAAAAAAAACCAATCCGCCTTCGTAGTTAAAATGCCTGAGCTCACGCGCTTTTATAACACTTTCGAAGAGCAATCCGTTTGAAGCAAAAAAGAGGTATTTATCGTCAACCTGAACACCATATGAAAATTTCGGTCCATCGTAGTCTTCAAATTCAGCCACGCTGGTAGTGAATTTTATATCCAGACCCAGCAGGTTGCTGAACAAAAGTTGCATGGTATAACGCAAACGGTTTGTTATTTTGGGAACCAGGATCAGTACCATCATTTGGAAGTTAAGTAGCAAAAATACGGTTTTTATTTTACGGCAGTTTGTTTCAATGCTATTTGTATGAATGTAAATTATTGATGCAGATAAAATAATTCAGGCAACGGAATTTGCCGCGACTTTCTTGCCTGGCTCAGCTACCTGCTTTTTATTAACAACATCATTCGCTTTAATCGAATTGTTTTACCTTTGAAATTGTATATTTTACCATCCCTTGTACAGCTCAATACAACAAGAAACAGGGATAACAAGCTAACATACTGAACAATATGGATAATTTTATAGTATCGGCCCGTAAATATCGTCCCATAACTTTTAACACGGTTGTAGGTCAGATTTCGATAACCGGAACCCTGAAAAACGCTATACGCAACAATCAGCTGGCGCAGGCTTTTCTTTTCTGCGGTCCCAGGGGTGTAGGTAAAACTACTTGTGCCCGTATTCTGGCGAAAACAATTAACTGTCTGCAGCCAACATCCGAAACCGAGCCTTGTAACGAGTGTTCGTCGTGTAAGGCATTTAACGATTCAGCTTCATTCAATATTCATGAACTCGATGCAGCTTCCAATAACAGTGTCGATGATATCCGCAACCTGGTTGAGCAAGTGCGCATTCCGCCGCAGATGGGTAAGTATAAGGTGTATATTATCGATGAGGTTCACATGCTCTCGTCACAGGCTTTCAATGCTTTTTTAAAAACACTGGAAGAACCTCCCGCTTACG